>DASVSM010000733.1:0-6621 GCA_036388115.1 Flavisolibacter sp. | reverse complement strand
TCGTGATGGAAACCAAGACCGGTAAAATCAAAGCTATCGCCAATCTTGGCCGAATGAAAGATGGCAATTATAGCGAAACACAAAACTTTGCTCTTCAAACAACGGAGCCGGGTTCTACCATAAAACTAGCAACGCTATTAGCTGTGTTGGATAATGGTTCAAGCAAGATCGATGATTTAATTGAAGTCGGTTCGGCAGGTCATCAGTATGTTGGTGTAAGAAACGTGACCGATGCGGAACGTTCGCCAAAGCCGATGCTGACAGTGCGTGAAACGTTTGCACATAGCTCCAACGTAGGTTTTGCTAAACTCGCTTACAAAGCATTTGCAGATAAGCCCGACGTGTACAAAAGCTATTTGCAAAAATTTCACCTGGACAAACGTACCGGCATTGATTTAATGGGTGAAGACGCACCGAAACTTCCTAAGATCAAACGCAACAAAGAAGGTTTGCATGCGATGCTGACGGCTGCATTTGGGTATGCCATTGAAGTTAGCCCGCTGCATACATTAATGTTATACAATGCTGTTGCCAACGATGGCAAAATGATGAAGCCTTACCTCGTCAACACCATTAAAGCAAATGGTGTTACGGTAAAAGAATTTTCACCGGTTGTTTTAGATGAAGCAATCTGCAAGCCGGAAGTTATCAAAGCCGCAAAAAGCAGCATGGAAGCTGTGACAATTGAAGGGACAGCTGCAAATGTTTTTAAAGATTTTCCAATTCCGGTAGCCGGGAAAACAGGAACAGCTCACTACGCCGGTGGCAACATTAAATACTATGATGGCGTTTACCAGGCATCGTTCGTCGGCTATTTTCCTGCTGACAAGCCTGAATACACATGTATAGTGGTGATCAAAACTAAACCACATGCACCTATGCACTACGGTGGTCAATTGGCAGCTCCCGTGTTTAAGGAAGTTGCGACTGGTATTTATGCAAAATATGTACGAGGTAAAAAAGTTGGTGTGGTGAATGTCATCCCGGATAGTTCCTCTTACATCTATGCAGGACACAAAGAAGATGTGCAACAAGTATTGCAGCAATTGAAAGTTGGTTATGTTGACTCGATGGACAAGTCAGCAAACTTCAGTGAGCTGCATACCTATAATTATAAGCCTGTTGCCAAGGGAGTGACAGATGCAAAGAACCTGATGCCGGATGTCCGGTATATGACATTACGTGACGCCTTGTACATTTTAGAGAACAGGAACGTGAAAGTGCAGGTGAAAGGAAAGGGGAAAGTAGTGGCCCAGGATGTATTGCCCGGAACACCAATTACGAAAAATACAACGGTAACTATTTTATTAAACTAGTGAAGACCATTGCCGACATATTATACAAAGTGCACATTGTTGCTGTATCGGGTTCAACTGATGTAGTGGTAAGCGGCGTGCAAATCGATTCCCGCAAGGTATCGCACAGAAGTGTATTTGTAGCGGTGAAAGGAGTTGCGGCCGATGGTCACAAGTTCATTGATAAGGCAATTGAGCTTGGTGCTGTTGCCATCGTTTGTGAAGACATGCCTGCAGATCAAAAAGAAGGTGTGACCTTCATTCAAACATCTGACAGCGCTGAAGCAGCCGGTGTAATGGCGCACAATTTCTTTGGTCAGCCATCAACCAGATTGAAGCTGGTTGGCGTTACCGGCACCAATGGAAAAACAACAATTGCCACGCTACTTTATAAGCTATTTACTGATCTTGGATACAACTGCGGACTGATTAGTACCGTAGAGAACATGATCAATGGCCAAGTGATCCCTTCTACACATACGACACCTGATGCCGTAAGCCTGAATGGCTTATTAAAGCAGATGGTAGACGAGGGTTGTGAATTTGCTTTTATGGAAGTGAGTTCTCACGCTGTTCATCAACGCCGTATTGCAGGGTTAGATTTTGCCGGCGGTTTGTTCAGCAATATCACCCACGATCACTTGGATTATCACAAGACATTTGACGAATACATCAAAGCAAAGAAGGGTTTCTTTGACGGACTATCTTCTTCGGCTTTTGCCATTACAAATATTGATGACAAGCGTGGTTTGGTGATGTTGCAAAACACAGCTGCTAAAAGGCTTTCCTACAGCCTTCGTTCAATGGCAGATTTTAAAGGGAAGATCCTGGAAAACACCTTGGCTGGCTTAATCATGACGATCAACGACCAGGAAGTTCATTTCCGGATGATTGGAGAGTTCAATGCCTATAATCTATTGGCAGTGTACGGGGCAGCCGTTTCCCTGGGCGAAAACAAACAGGAAGTTTTGCAATTGCTAAGCAATGCAACCGGTGCAGAAGGAAGATTTGATTATTCCATTTCTCCAAAAGATAAAGTGATTGCCATTGTTGATTATGCGCATACACCCGATGCACTGATCAACGTGTTGGCTACAATAAAAAAATTAAAGCAGGGTAATGAGCAAGTCATCACTGTTGTGGGCTGCGGTGGCGACCGGGACAAAACAAAACGTCCGGTGATGGGAGAGGTTGCCTGCGAGCATAGCGATAAAGTGATCTTCACCAGTGATAATCCAAGAACAGAAGATCCGTTGCAGATATTGACTGATATGGAAACAGGCTTGCCTGTTTCTGCAAGAAGAAAATACATTTCGATACCTGACAGGCTACAGGCAATTAAAACAGCAATCTCCATGGCGCAGCCGGAAGATATTGTTTTGGTAGCAGGGAAGGGGCATGAGAAATACCAGGAGATTAATGGTGTAAAGCATCATTTTGATGATAAGGAAGTCGTGCAGGAAATGTTTGAACTGTTAGGGAAGTAATGGGTTCGGTGTACCGGCGGTATGCTGGCGTAGACCCACCCCTTTCGAAGAGTTCTTTACGGTATGAGTCTGCCGCCCCTCCAGGGAGGGGATGGATACCCTTAAGGCGGTAGTGCTGTAAGACACATCCCCTCCTTGGAGGGCGAGTTAGAAAGAGATTGAGCTATGAGACTTTGGGGTGGGTTTACGCAGAAAGAGGAGGAAGAAAAAATGACTGTGTTCAAGTAAGCTAAGCCCAATAGAATTACCAACCGTACAAGAGTGCGACGCAAGAGACGCTTAATAGCAGTACTGGCCTCTGGCCAATAAAAAAGCTAAGCGTTAAAAGAGAAGGTGAGAAAAAAGTAAGCATCGCAAAACACGACAACGAGCAACGATAACGAGAAACCAGAAACAAGAAACGAACTATGTTATATCACATCACTGAATGGTTACAGGCTGAAGGCATCCGGTTCCCCGGCAGTGCCCTTTTTCAGTTTATCTCCTTCCGGTTGATGATTGCTATTTTATTGTCCTTGTTTATCACCACTGTTTTTGGTAAAAAGCTAATTCGCTTTCTGCAAAAAAAGCAGCTTGGTGAGAGTGTTCGTGACCTTGGATTGCAGGGAGAACAGCAAAAGAAAGGTACACCTACCATGGGCGGCTTGATCATTATCGCAGCTATCCTGATACCCACTTTACTTCTTGCCGACCTCACCAAAGTTTACATACGGCTGATGATCTTTTGCACTGTATGGATGGGAGCCATTGGATTTTTGGATGATTATTTAAAGATCAGGGCGAAGCGGATTGCGCAGCAAAAAGGGATTGCATATAAGAAAAGCGATGCTGATGGACTGGCAGGCAAGTTTAAAATATTCGGACAAGTGATGTTGGGTATTGTGGTTGGAGCTACGCTATACTTCAATCCGAATGTAAAGATCTGGAGAGAATATGTTGGAACCAATCCGGTAGTTCTAAAGATGACACAAGCCACCACTGATGGTGCCTATAAAGTAGTTTATATCAATGGAAAGAAAAAGATTTTTGTTGAAGCGAAGTCATTCGTTACAACCATCCCGTTTGTAAAAAACCACGAGTTCAACTATTCAAAATTGTTACCCGAATCGTGGAGGGATTATACATGGATTATCTATATCCTTATTACCATATTTATTGTGACGGCTGTTTCAAACGGTGCAAACATTACTGACGGGTTGGATGGCCTGGCCACAGGTACATCAGCTGTTATCAGTGCCACGTTTGGCATCTTCGCTTATGCAAGTGGCAGCCTGTTACTGGCCGAATACCTCAACATCATGTACATCCCCAATCTGGATGAACTCGCCATTTTCGTTGGTGCATTGGTTGGAGGATGCATTGGTTTTCTTTGGTACAATTCCTTCCCTGCACAGGTATTCATGGGTGACACGGGGAGTTTAACCTTGGGCGGCATTATCGCTGCTCTTGCATTTATCGTTCATAAAGAGTTATTGATTCCATTAATCTGCGCAATATTCTTTGTAGAAACATTAAGTGTCACGGTGCAGGTTGCTTATTTCAAATACACAAAAAGAAAATATGGTGAAGGCCGACGGATCTTTTTAATGAGTCCGCTGCATCACCATTATCAAAAGAAAGGATATCACGAAGCAAAGATTGTAACCAGGTTCTGGATTGTCACCATACTCTGTGCGGTGTTGTCCATTGTAACCTTAAAGCTCAGGTAAAGTAGAAAAGCCACCGATAGAGGATCCTATTGAAGAACCGGAACTGACAAACTAGAGGAAAATTACATGCTGATGAAGAACGGCCCTAACCTACGCTAATGAAAAAACGATTGGTCATATTAGGTGGTGGCGAAAGCGGTGTAGGAGCGGCCTTGCTGGCAAAAAAAGAAGGATATGAAGTGGTCCTGATGGACGAAGGCTCTTTGAAAGAAGGTTATCGTAACGAACTGCAAAACGCAGGTGTCGAATTCCTGGAAGGAAGGATTGATGAAGAAAGATTGTTGATAGCAGATGAGGTGGTGAAAAGTCCTGGCATTCCTGAAAAGAATGAATGGGTGAAGAAGATAAGAGCCAAAGGGATTCCGGTCATCGGTGAGATTGAACTGGCTTACCGTTATAAAGGTGACAGCAAGATCATTGCCGTTACCGGGAGCAACGGAAAGTCAACAACTACCTCGCTCATTTATCACATCTGCAAAACAGCGGGGCTGGATTGTGCGTTGGTAGGCAACATCGGTTATTCATTTGCGAAGCAAGTGGTAGAAGATCCCAAGCCGTTGTACGTAGCAGAAATCAGTTCTTTCCAGTTAGATGACATTGTAACGTTTCGTCCGGATGTAGCGGTGCTGTTGAACATCACCGAAGACCATCTGGATAGATACGATTACAAATTTGAGAATTACATCCGCAGCAAGTTTCGCATTACGATGGCCCAGACATCAAGTGATTATTTTATTTATAACCTGGATGATGAGATCATCACCCAATATATCGAACGAAACCCGATTCACTCAATACAATTACCAATGAGCATGAAGCAGAAAGTAAAACAAGGTGGGTACATTCAGAACGATGAACTGCATGTAAAAGCAGGTTCTGAAGAACAAAGCATGAGCATTTATGACTTTGCATTAAAAGGAAAGCACAACCAATACAACACCATGGCAGCAAGTGTGGCAGGGGCAACAATGGACATCCGGAAAAACAAGATCCGTGAGGCAGTGCAAACCTTCGAGAACCTGGAGCACCGCATGGAATCAGTGGCTACGGTAAGAGGCGTGGAGTTCCTTAATGACAGTAAGGCGACGAATGTAAATTCAACCTGGTATGCGTTGGAAAGCATGACGAAGCCGACTGTTTTAATTCTGGGTGGAGTGGACAAGGGTAACGACTATTCCCTTATCATGGATTTGATCAAAGAAAAAGTAAAAGCTATTGTTTGCATGGGGACCGATAATTCGAAAATTCATGCAGCATTTGACGGAGTTGTGAAATTGATTGACACCGGAAGCGCAGAAAATGCTGTGCAGGCGGCTTTTGAAGCAGCAACTCCTGGCGATGTTGTATTGCTTAGTCCAGCCTGCGCTTCATTTGACCTGTTTAAAAATTATGAAGACAGGGGCAAGCAGTTTAAAGATGCTGTGAAGAGCTTATAGTTCACTTGTTCACACGTTTACATGTTTACATGTTAAGCGTGACGAATGCAATAACCTAAGAACCACCACCAACATGTAAACAATTGAACTTGTAAACATGTAAACCTCTAATGGCAGAATGAACAACTCGCAAGACATAAAATTTTCTGACTTAGCCGAAAATTTTAAGGGCAAAGCACTCCTGCAAAAAACACGGGGTGATAAAGTTATCTGGGCTTTGGTGTTGCTGCTGGGACTGGTGTCTTTGCTGGTAGTGTACAGTGCTACCGGTTCATTGGCGTACAAAATGTACAAAGGCAACACGGAGATCTATCTGTTTAAACAGATCGCCTTTATCGTTATTGGCTTTATTGTAATCTACTTTGCCCACCGGGTGAATTATACTATCTATTCAAAAGTGGCGAAGATTCTTTTGCTACTATCGGTACCACTTTTATTATACACGTTATTTTTTGGTGTGACGATGAACGAAGGTAGCCGTTGGATCAGGCTGCCGATTATCAATATGACAATGCA
Organism: Flavisolibacter sp.; assembly: GCA_036388115.1. Lineage (GTDB taxonomy): Bacteria > Bacteroidota > Bacteroidia > Chitinophagales > Chitinophagaceae > Flavisolibacter. The sequence goes on along the minus strand of DASVSM010000733.1, from coordinate 178 downwards.
AACTTCCGACCTGGCGAAGCTTGCGCTATTCATGTTCCTGGCCCGGATGCTTAGTCGCAAGCAAACCAAGATCAAAGATTTCAAAAAAGGATTCTTGCCCGTTATAATCCCGGTTGCAGTGATCTGTATGCTGATTGCACCAGCCAACTTATCTACTGCTTTGCTATTGGGTGCAAGC
>DASVSM010000732.1:0-3149 GCA_036388115.1 Flavisolibacter sp. | reverse complement strand
GCTGCCGTGGCAATAGCTACTCCAAAATACAGGAACCACTCCGGCATCAGCCCGAAAAACGGATTAAAACCGGCATCAATCATTTCTGTAGTAATCGCTTTTCCCTTGTAATGACTTAAAAGCCATGCCCCCTGGCCCAGGTAGTTAAATATCAGACATGCTTTTACAAATATCCAGGAGTAACGGATGTTCCATTTACCGCAGTGGCCTAGATCGGAGTAAAGCGCTTCTGCCCCCGTTGTACACAAAAACACGCCACCTAAAATATAAAACCCACGAGGATAAGTGGCTAATAATTCAATACCATAGTAAGGATTAAATGCCTTGAACACACTTAGATCATCGGCAAAGTGAATGAGGCCTAATAAGGCTAGCATAACAAACCACACTGTCATCACCGGCCCAAAAAACCGTCCGATCAAAGCGGTTCCGAACTGCTGGATAAAAAACAGCACAGATAAAATACCGATGACAATATAAATAACGGTGGTTTGACTAATAGCACCAATGGCGGGAATCACTTTCAACCCTTCTATGGCCGATGTTACCGTGATAGGCGGTGTAATCATGCCGTCTGCCAGTAGTGCTGCACCTCCTATCATGGCAGCAATCACCAGCCACCTTTTTCTCCTTCTTACCAATGCAAAAAGCGAAAAGATGCCTCCCTCACCTTTGTTATCTGCCTGTAAGGTGAGAATAACGTATTTGATTGTTGTCTGGAGGGTTAATGTCCAAATGATTAGTGACAACGAGCCAATAATGAGCGTATCAGAGATTGTTTTACCGTTGGTGATTGCATTTAAAACGTAAAGCGGTGAGGTACCGATATCGCCATAAATAATACCAAGGGCGATCAAAAGGCCGGCTACGGATACTTTGCTATGTGATGACATTGAAAACGGTTAAAGCGGCCAAAGCTACTCTGCGAAAATCAGCGGCATGTGGTTCAGAAAGAAATCTTTATAAAATCTTTACACGCAACAAAAAGCTGTTGTACCGTTTTGATTTGCTGACCTGGTAAGAGATGAGGAATTAGGAATATTACCGCTAAAGGGAATCACCGGATCACTTAATTCCTAATGAATCCATTCCCAGTTAACCAAAATCCTCCTACCAAACTGAAAATAGTATAATACTCCTCTGCAAGCCCATTTTTGACGTAGCATTGCAAACAATGGATAGGTTATTCATGCACCAGATTTCCAACGGAAAACAATACCTGTATAGCATGGTAGCGGTGCTTTCCGTTGCAGGGATCTGTTTTGTATTTTCTAATGTTATTGGATACCGGGTGGTAGCCTTGCTTCTTCTCTTTACTGTTTCACTCCTGGCAATTTCATTTGATATTCTTCCTGTCTTATTATCCGCTGCGCTAAGTGCAATGGTTTGGGATTTCTTTTTTATTCCTCCCCGTTTTGCTGTTCATATCGCAACAACTGACGACACCATTCTTTTGATCATGTACTTTGTCATTGCCATGATCAATGGTGCACTAACCTATAAGATAAGGAAGGTGGAGAAGCTGGCACGCTTACGGGAAGAAAGGGCAAACAGTGTCAAGCTGTATAACACCATTCTTAACTCCCTTTCCCACGAACTGAGAACGCCGATTGCCGCCATCATCGGCGCCACCGATAATTTACAATTCAACAAAAACCTTAGTACAGTTGACCGACAGGAACTGATTGAAGAAATATCAAAAGCCTCCCTTCGCTTAAACCAGCAGGTAGAAAATCTTTTAAATATTTCCCGGCTTGAATCGGGACATATACAGCCAAAAAACGATTGGTGTGATGTGGTGGAACTGGTATACGACGTGGTGAAAAGTGTAGAAGACAATCACCCCACGCGAAACATAAACATTAGTGTTAGTCAGGACCTGCCGGTTTGTAAAATCGACAAAGGAATCCTTCAGCAGATACTTTATAACCTGCTGAATAATGCGGCCATTCATACACCGCAAAACAGCAAAATTGAAATTACCGCCGGCTGCCATGTCGATGTATTGTCGTTTACAATTGAAGATAGCGGGAAAGGGTTCGGAGAAACAAAGACAAAAGATATTTTTTCAAAGCTCTCAAGGGAAAAAACAACGGCTCATGCTGGTTCGGGGCTGGGCCTGTCGATAGTGAAAGGATTCACGGAGGCGTTGGGTGGAAGCGTAGATGTTGGTCGGGGCAGTTTAGGCGGCGCAAAATTTACAGTTGTATTTCCCGTAAAGACAAGCTATTATAACTAGAACTTGAATAAAGCAGAAGTATTAATTATTGATGATGAACCGCAGATTCGTAAGCTTTTGGAGATCACTCTTCAAAGCAATGGGTATGCAGTTAAAGAAGCAGCCTCAGGCCGCGATGGGCAAATCATGGCAGAAAATCATCCGCCAAATTTGATCTTGCTTGACTTAGGCCTTCCGGATGAAAGCGGACATACTGTTCTGCAGAAACTTCGTAAGTGGTATACAAACCCGGTTATTATTCTTTCCGTACAAAGGAGCGAAGAAGACATTGTTAAGGCCCTGGATAATGGAGCAAATGATTATTTGTCGAAGCCCTTCCGAACAGGAGAACTACTTGCACGCATACGCACAGCATTGCGACATGCAGTTACTGACGAAGGAGAAAGTGGATTCAACTTTCGTGATCTATCGATTGATCTGGGAACAAGAACGGTGTTAAAAGATAAGGTGTTAATCAAACTTACTTCTACAGAATACAACCTTTTGGCATTGCTGGTACAAAACGAAGGAAAAGTGCTGACGCACCAGTACCTGCTCCGTGCCATTTGGGGACCAGGTTACATTAACCAGTCGCAGTACCTGCGTGTTTTTATTGCACAAATCAGGAAGAAAATAGAGACGGACCCAAACCGGCCTGAGTACCTGTTGACCGAGTCGGGTGTTGGGTACCGGTTTATAGGAGGACGTTAGTCATATAGGATCACGAATGGTCCTATTCTTCTATGACGTTTAAAAAGAAACTTATACATTTTTCATCTTTTAACCTGCTTGAATAATCGTTCAGTAGTTGTTAGTCTCGTTAACCACCTGGATTACCAACCTATAAAATGACATTGGATTCTGGCAGACCTTGTAGAACATACGAGTTAGTAATGTTATCTATTAAGTCAAGAGGTCTATCGGAGTAAGT
>DASVSM010000731.1:0-2160 GCA_036388115.1 Flavisolibacter sp. | reverse complement strand
TCTTGCACCCCATGCACTCAATCGTAAAACAGCAGGGCCGCTTAATCCCCAATGGGTGATTAAAACGGGGCCTTCTTCTACTAACTTACTTCCTTCAATTTTTACTCTTGCTTTCTCTGCACTGACTCCCATCAATGCGGTTATCGGATGCTTTGGCAGATTAAATGTAAAGAGAGATGGCACCGGCTCAGAAAAGTTATGACCGAGATTTTTCAGCCAGTCAAACATTGAAGCTTTGGGATATCCTCCTGTAGATAGAACAACATAATCGGCTTTCAGCACCTGATCACCTGCAAGATGAATTGCAAATTGTTCGCTGTCTTTTGCCAATTGTTTTACTTCCGTATTCATGCGTATTTCCACACCATAGCTACTGGCTTCGTTCATCAGGCAATCAATGATGGATTGTGAAGAATCGGTAACAGGAAACATCCGGCCATCTCTTTCCGCTTTGGTGTTTACACCTCTGTCTTCAAACCATTTGATGGTGTCAGTTGTAAAGAACTGATGGAAGGTTTTCTTGACAAAGTTTTGTCCGCGGGGATACCGTTTGCTCATCTCCCCAATATCAAAAAGGGCATGTGTAACATTACACCTGCCCCCGCCGGATATTTTTACTTTTGATAAAAGTTTGGAGGTTTTTTCAAGAATGGTCACTTTCAGATTTGGGTTCATTCGTGCGGCATTCACTGCACAAAAAAAACCGGCCGCTCCCCCTCCAATAACAACTAGCCGCTTCTGCATTTATTCTTTTACAAACGAAATTACTTTTCTTTCGCTGCCGGTTTCTAAAACCAGGCGGTGAACGCCTGAAAGTAGGCTTTGAGAGGAGATGGAAAGATGATTGGTGCCAACGAAGAGTTTGGCTGTTTCGCTGGTCACCTTTTGGCCAAAGTTGGTATAAACGCTTACGTGAATATTACCTGCTTCCGCCGATATGACTTCTGCCTCAATTGAATTTCGAACCGGGTTTTGTTTCAACCTGCAGCGGATGATCTCATCATCTACTTTTACCGGTCGCACATCAGAATACGAAGATGAACCGTCTTTGGCGATGATCTTTATGCGATATGAATAAGCGATATTCTTTCTTGGCATGGCATCCACAAATTCGTAGGCAGTAGTTCCATTGTTGCCGATGGATAGCCTGCCACCAATTTTCTTGAACCCGGAGCCTGCATCTGCTCTTTCCACCTCAAAGCTTTTTGCGTCTTCGTTACTGGTAACAGTCCACAAAAGTTGCACATTCTTGTTAATCACTTGCGCATCGATGCTCATTACCTGTAAAGGCAGAATGGCCTGTAATGTTTGAATGGAATCTCCCTGGGAAAAAGTTTTAGACAGCACAACCAGGAGGGTGCAGAGAATAATAGTGGTTTTCTTCATAAGCATTTTTTTGTGGCTACTTGCGGGCTCAGTAGTCAGCAAAAAGATTGCCATTTTCTCTTTCGGCTTGTTCAATTTCGGCATAATTGGATAAAATATCGGCTTTCCCCTTCTTAACGCAAACATCGTGTTCAAAGTGTACGGAAGGCTTACCATCTTTTGTGCGGACGGTCCAGCCATCGTCTTCTGTGTAGACATCTTTCTTTCCCATGTTTATCATAGGTTCAATAGCGAGCACCAGGCCTTCTTTCATTACTGTACCCGAACCACGCTTGCCGTAATTAGGCACCTGGGGATCTTCGTGCATGCTTTTGCCAAGGCCATGCCCCACCAATTCTCTTACAACACCGTAGCCGTTTTTCCGTTCGGTATGTTCCTGAATGGCAAATGCCACGTCGCCAATCCGGTTTCCGGCCACTGCTTTTTCAATGCCCTTATAAAGCGATTCTTTGGTGGTTTTTACCAGTTTAACCACCTCATCTGAAGGTTTGCCAATCATAAAAGTGTACGCATGATCGCCATGATACCCGTTTTTATAGATTCCGATATCAATGGAAACAATGTCTCCTTCTTTTAATTCAGCTTTAGTGGGAAATCCATGCACCACTACATCATTTACTGAAATGCAGGAACTGAACGGATAGCCATGAAAATTTAAAAAGGAAGGAGTACCGCCATGATCTTTGATGAATGTAGCAATGAAGCCATCAATGTCGATTGTTTTTAATCCTGGCTTTAAAACCTTCGCTACTTCGGACAGTGTTTTACTGACAA
>DASVSM010000730.1:0-2174 GCA_036388115.1 Flavisolibacter sp. | reverse complement strand
CCATCAGCCACAAGCTTCAAGCTATTTGGGAATCTGTTTTTAGATTTGTGCCATGTATATAACGAGAAGATTTTTTACTTTTCTCTCCGTGCAGGTTGTTGCCTGCAGCCTCCTGCTTTCTTCCTGCGACACGATTGATCTTTACGAAAAAGTAGTTCCCATTCCAAAGCACCAGTGGCAAAGCAGCTATAAACCGGCGTTCAGCTTCAACATAAAAGACACCGCTGTTCCCTACCAGCTATATTTTATTATCCGGCATAACAACAAGTACCGATACAATAATATATGGATAAAGCTGTCGGCAAGGAATCCCGTTGATACGGCAACCACATTCAATCTTGAATTGCCGCTGGCAAACAAGGAGGGCTGGCTGGGGTCGGGTATGGACGATGTGTTTGAACACCGGGTGGCTTTTGCATTGGACCCGGAAAAATTCCGTTTTTCAAGAAGCGGCAATTATACGTTCACACTTGAACAAATCATGCGCGACGATCCGCTGGAACACATCATGAATGTTGGCGTACGCATTGAAAAGAAACAGTAGTTCCCATGCCAAACAATACCAGGCGTAAACTGCAAGTTGCCACCATCGTTTACTGGATCCTTCTTCTTTATATTATAGCGGCCCTCGTTTGGTGGTCATTTTCCCTGTTGCAGCAAAACAGGGAAATTCATGAACTGAAAAAGGCGGCCGTCTCCACTTCTTCTCCTGATTATTCTCACCAACTGGCAAAGATTAACGAACAGCAACAACGGGGTGTGTACAAATACATTGGCGAAGCAGGTGCCGTGCTGCTGTTAATCTTTGTGGGGGCTGTTTTTATCTATCGCTCCGTACGGCGGCAGTTTAAATTGCAGCAGCAGCAACAAAACTTTGTTATGGCAATCACCCATGAACTAAAAACACCCATTGCTGTCTCGCGGCTGAACCTTGAAACGCTTCAGAAACACCAGTTAGAAGAAGAGAAAAGAAAAAAACTGATACAAACAACTTTACAGGAAACCCTTCGGCTGGATACACTTATTAATAACATTCTTATTTCCTCGCAACTGGAAGGGAATGCTTACCGGCTGTCAAAAGAAGAGCTCGATTTTTCAAACCTTATCCGGGATGTTCTAAAAGATTTTGCAGCCCGTTATCCTCATCGGAATGTGCATTGTTCAATACAGGAGGATGTGGAATTGGAAGGTGATGCCATGTTATTAAAACTGTTGTTGAGTAACCTGCTGGAGAACGCCAATAAATATTCTCCCAGGGAAAAAGCCATACATCTTCTGCTCTTAAAAACGGAAAACGGAAGCTGCCTGGAAGTGGCGGATGAAGGAAGCGGTATTCCTGAAGAAGAACGAAAGGCTGTCTTTGAAAAATTTTACCGCATTGGTAACGAGCAGACGAGAAAAACACAGGGCACTGGTTTGGGTCTTTACATCTGCCGGAAAATAGTTAAAGACCATGGCGGCGAAATTCTGATAAAGGATAATCTGCCGGCAGGAAGTAAATTTATTGTTCAATTTTATAGCTGATATGATCGACCTGACAAAACCATCCGTTTTATTGGTAGAAGATGAAGAGAATCTGCACGAAAGCTTGAAGCTGAACCTGGAACTGGAAGGCTACCAGGTGACATCAGCCTTTGATGGTGTACAAGCCATGAAGGCGGTGCAGAATGAATACTTCGATCTCATCATCATGGATGTGATGATACCGGAAGTGGATGGTTTTAGCGTAACGCAAAATATTCGTCTTACCAATACCGAAGTTCCCATCCTGATCTTAAGTGCAAAAGACAGCAGTGCTGATAGAGTAACAGGTCTAAAAAAAGGGGCCGACGATTACCTGACAAAGCCCTTCAATTTAGAAGAGTTATTACTGCGGGTGCAAAAGCTGATTAAAAAGAATAAGCGGCTGCAGGACAAATCCACGGTGGGTGATGTGTATAGTTTTGGCGGCAACTCGGTTGACTTTAAAGCGCAGCAGGCAAACACGCTGAAAGGCGAACGAATAGATTTGAGCAAGAAAGAGGCGATGCTCCTGAAGCTGCTGATTGAAAACAAAAACGAAGTGGTGCCCAGAGAAAAGATCCTGCAATCGGTATGGGGATACAACGTTTATCCAACAACGAGAACGATTGATAATTTCATTTTAAGCTTCCGCAAGTATTTTGAAGTGGACA
>DASVSM010000729.1:0-3901 GCA_036388115.1 Flavisolibacter sp. | reverse complement strand
GCTTGCAGCAATGCCAATCACAACGTCCTTATCGTTGATGCTATGTGCTTCCAGGTCTTTCCAGCCCTGCACTGCATCATCTTCCGCATTCTCTACCGCTTTTGTAATGGCTTCATCGCCGCCTGCAATCACGGCCACAACCAATCCATAGGGCACGCCATAGGTTGGCGGGCATTCGCTGGCATCTACCACCGCTAACCTCCCGCTGGTGCCAGCACCAATGTAAAAAAGCCTGCCGCCTGTTAGCATTTTATCGGCAATGGCGTCCACAAGGTTTTTTATTTGCGGAATGGCTTTTTCAATGGCATAGGGAACCGTTTTGTCTTCGTTGTTAATATTCGTGATGATGTCTTCTATGGACATCTTCTCTAAATGCCGGTACTTGCTAGGTTGTTCGGTGATCTTGTTGAATGAATCCATGTTTTCTATTTGTTCGACTCCTACGGAGCCGTGTTTCATGTGGGTATTTTGATTGCTACCAAGATGATGCTCCTACGGAGCAATCATTTGGCTTTTACGATAAAATATTTTCCCTTTGTTGCTATTGTTTTCCAGCCTCTCCTTTCCTGTCCATTCTGCGTTCTGTGTTCTATTTCTATTCTTCTTCCTTGTGGTAACCAGCGAGTCCCTGCATCGGGTTTTTCAAAACTTTTCCCAATTCAAATTCATAAGAAGAACACAGGCTCTGAATTACGTCTTTAAAGCCGTCCGCCACACTTCCCACAAAATTTACCGGGTACTTCCATACCTCGTTGTATTTATTCAGGTGCTGGAAAAAAAAGTCGTTCAATCCATCCTCAATGATGTTCTCCACCATGTAGTGGCCCCTGTTTTCGGCAAGGAACATAGTGAAGGACGCAAGGTAACGGTTGGGCAACGGTTTTTTATAAACGTTGTCTAAAATTTCTGTTGGCGTGGTTACATATTTTGCATCAAAACGTGCACGCAGGTCTTCATCAAAGGTGTTATACATGTAGTACTGAATCACCTTCTTACCCAGATAGGCACCGCTGCCTTCATCGCCTAACACATAGCCAATTCCAGGACTGTTTTTTACGATTGTTCTGCCATTGTAATAACAGGAATTAGAGCCCGTGCCCAAAATGCAGGCAATGCCTTTTTCCGTTCCGCAAACCGCTCTTGCCGCGGCCATCAGGTCTGTGTTCACAGTTACTTTTGCATCCGGAAAAACTTTCGACATTGCTTTTTTCACACTTTTTGCGTTCTCCGGATTGGCACAGCCCGTACCATAGAAAAAGATGGAATCAACCGCAATATTTTTTATTTTGGGCACCAGTTGCTGCTGCACCAGATCGGCAATTGCATCCGTGGTTAAAAAATAAGGACTAAGACCCGGTGTGAAAACGGACTTCTTTTTTCCGTTGTTCAATAAACACCATTCTGCTTTCGTAGCTCCGCTATCGGCAATTAATATAACTGACATTCGTTAGTACTTAAAGTCTTGTTGAATTACAGGGCTGGAAAGCCTATTCTTTCCAAAACCTGTATTTTGCAAACCAATTACAAAGTAAAGGCAACGATGAGCAAAAACAAATTGCAGGTTTGGCTGCCGCTGATTCTGGCGGTTGTGATGATCTCGGGAATGTTTTTTGGGTTTAAACTTCACCAGCAGACTGGTTCACAAAATTTCTTTCAGCGTGATAAAACGTCAACGCTCCAGGAAACAATGGATTTAATAAAAAGCCGTTATGTTGATTCTGTTCAACTGGATTCGCTGCGCGACGATGCCATCAACGCGGTGATGGACCACCTCGATCCCCACTCGGTTTATATTCCGTCCACAGGCGTTTCAGAAGCCAACGAAGAATTGCAGGGGGGCTTTGAAGGCATTGGTGTAGAGTTCAATCTATTTAATGATACGGTCAATGTGATTTACGTCATTCCGGGAGGGCCAAGTGAAAAAGCGGGGCTCCGGATTGGTGACAAGATTATTGCCGTGAATGAAACACCAATCATTAGCAAAACGCTTCCTATTCAAAACATCCGCAAAATGATCAGGGGCCGTTCGGGCACTGATGTAAGTCTGAAAGTTTTACGCGGCAATTCGCAACAAGCCATAACCGTTACCCGTGGCCGCATTCCGCTCCCTGCTGTGGACGCTACCTATATGGTTGATGCCACTACCGGTTATATCAGGCTTAATAAATTTTCAGAATCTGCTTATAAGGAATTCATGCAAAGCATGGAGAAACTGAAAGCCAGCGGCATGCAGCAACTGATCTTTGATTTACGTGGCAACGGTGGCGGCTATGTAACCCAGGCGGTAAACATTGCTGATGAATTTCTAGATGGTGATAAACTGATTGTTTATACCCAGGGAACAAACATCGAACGGAAAGATTACAGAGCCAGCAAAGACGGTGTGTTTGAAAAGGGAAAGCTGGTTGTTTTGGTAGATGAACTATCTGCCAGTGCGAGCGAAATTTTAGCGGGTGCTTTGCAGGACTGGGACCGTGCTTCCATTGTTGGCCGAAGAACATTTGGAAAGGGATTGGTGCAGGAACAGTATTCACTCAGCGATGGTTCTGCCATTCGGCTGACAATTGCCCGTTACTTCACCCATTTGGGAAGAAGCATTCAGCGTCCGTACGACAAAGGCAAGAAGATTTACATGGAAGAACTGAGGGAAAGATATGAGAATGGTGAAACCATCATTCCTGATTCCCTGCATGTTTCAACAGAAAAGAAATATAAAACCAATGGAGGAAGGACCGTTTATGGCGGCGGTGGTATTACGCCGGATGTTTATGTGCCTGTTGACACCAGTTCTTTTACGCATAACGTAACCAGGCTTTACCTTGACGGAAGATTCAATGCCTTTGTTTACCAGTACTACATTACGCATCAGCCCGAGTTTCAACAATACAAAACGGCGGCGGAGTTTGCTGCGAAATATCAAAACACGCAGGATGCCTGGAGCAGTCTTGTTTTGTATGCCAGGAAGGATAGCATTTACCTTGAAAAAATTCCGCAGTCAGACAGAAGAAATATTGAAGAACGGATCAAAGCCTACCTGGCCCGCTTAAAGTGGCGTTCGCAGGGTTTTTATGAAGTGTACAATACGTTTGATCCGATCTTTAAAAAAGGGACAGAAGCAGTAAAGAACTAGAATGTCTGAACCTGGATTTATAGGATTGAATAGATTAATAGGAATAAAAGAATCATTTCTATGCTGTAGAGACGATTATCATTTCCTATTAATCCTCAAAATCCACCCTAATCTAGGTTCAGACAATCACTAATCGGGCTTGCCTTCAGTAGCTTTATTCCGTGCATGGTCCATATCGTCTTCACTTAGCGAATCGACATCGGGACCTAAATTATCATCCATTACATTTTGCGCATCTTCCGTATAATTGTTTGCTTTATTCGGGTGGCGATTAGCCCTTTCGTCCGTCGTTAAATCTTCGCTTCTTGTTTTATCTGTTCGATGTCCCATAGCTTACGTTTTATTCGTTATCTAATGATGTCGCTATTTTGTTTTCAGCCGCACGGTCGCCATCGGGTGTCGGAACAGTACCCGCACCTGTAAATTCGTTCTGATCGTCCGATTCCATTTGCCGTGCAAGGCTGGTTGATTTTTCATCGCCACGCTCACTGCTTTCTTCCGTTAGATCTTTATACTTGTCACGATCATTTTCCATCATTATATACTTTGTCTTTCGTACAAATCATTTTCCCAACTGATGCGACGTTGCTCGGAACGGGTATTAAACTTGGCCGGTTCACCACCCAGTCTTCTTTCACGATCACGTCCCTGCCCTTCTAAGGAAGCATATTGTCTGCGGTTATCACCTTCTCTGCGGTCTCTTGTGGCAGGTCTGCCATTAAACTGTTGCATAAAAATGGTTTGTTGGTTAAGTGTCTGTTTTTAAATAAT
>DASVSM010000728.1:0-1767 GCA_036388115.1 Flavisolibacter sp. | reverse complement strand
TCGGACGAAGGGAATCTGCAATTTCAATAACAAAGAAACGCGTCTTTTCCTTCCGTTCATTCTTATTCCTGCAAAGAAGAACCAGGTGAGGATTCTCCCGCAAGAGGGATGGCAGTGGAAAGCCCGGAGCTGAAGGCTTTGTGCCGGGCCTTTGTGGCGAGGACTTGCAACGAACAGCCCGACCCGCAGCGAAGCCCCAGCCTTTGTGCATAGGCGCGAAGGGACTTGCCCAAATGAAAAAACCAATCCCTTCAAGAGGACTGGTCATTATTTAAGGAATCTGTTTTACGATTGTTTTATTTCCCCATCCACTTTTTAAAGTCGCTCACCTTCTCCCGGCTCACCAATGCTTCTTTATCAACAGCAGGCTTTAATTGCAAGATCAGGCGGTTGCCAAAGTAGTCATCAATTTTATCAATGGCTTCAATGGCAACGTAAAATGAACGGGAGATGCGGAAGAACTTGTCCGGATCCAGCATGTCTTCCAGGTCCTCCATCGTATAGTCAACAACAAACTTCTTGTTGTCGTGGGTTTTAAAAAAGTTCAGCCGGCCATCGCTGTAGAAATAAGAGATTTCTTCTACATCAACTGACACCAGCTTTTGCGCATGCTTTACCAAAAATCGTTTGCGGAATTCTTTCGGCTGAAGCTGCTGCTGCAACTGCTTTACCAGCGAGTCGAGATTGATATCGGCTTTTTTGCCGTCGGTTAGTTTTTTATACTTGGTCAGTGCCGCCTGAAGGTCCTCGGTCTGGATTGGCTTCAGCAAATAATCAACGCTATTTACCTTAAATGCTTTCAACGCATATTCATCGTAAGAGGTAGTGAAGATCACGGGGGCTTTTACTTCTACCTGGTTAAACACCTCAAAGCTTTGCCCGTCGGCCAGTTCAATATCCATGAGAATCAGGTCGGCGCTGCTATTATTTTGCAGCCAATCCACAGTGCCCTGTATACTATCAGTTACGCCTACCACATTTGCAGAAGGGTCGACACTGGCAAGTGTTTTCTGCAGTTTTTTTACCGCTAATTCTTCGTCTTCTACAATAAGGATGTTCATATCAGTTGATTTTAGTTTCTTTTAGTCGCAGTCTTTCATTTTCTACAGTGTTATTCCAGATGAGTGGCAACACCACGGTAAAGTTCTTTCCGTCTTCCATTACCTGGAAACCTTGCTGATTGAGCAGGTCATATTTAGCCTGTATGTTTTCCAAACCTACGCGATTACTGGGAGCTTTTACCGTTCTGCGCTGCAGGTTATTATTTACCACCAGTTTGTTTCCTGCCGTTGTAAAGATCTCGATCACCAATGGCAGCGACTTGGAAAGCTGGTTATGCTTTACCACATTTTCTACCAATAGCTGCAACGTCAGCGATGGTAGAAGATAAGGGTGATATCGTTTGTCGATGTCGATGGTCATTTGCAATGCATCACCGTGTCTTGTTTTCAAAAGCCCATAATAGGAGCGAATGAACTTGATTTCGTTTTCTACCGTGGTTAAGCTGTCTTCGTTATTGCGCAGCAGGTAGCGGTACACTTTGCTTAACTCGTTTAAAAATACTTCTGCTTTTTGCTTGTCTTCACTGATGAGCGATGAAAGGGTATTAAAGCAGTTGAACAGAAAGTGCGGGTTCACCTGGTTTTTCAGTGCATCAAACTCGTGTTGCAATGCCTGCTGTTTCAGTGTTTCTTTTTCCAGCACGCTTTCCTTTAACCGCTCCACCACATAGTCCACTTCATACAACGTAACAAAAATGAGGTTTAC
>DASVSM010000727.1:0-5193 GCA_036388115.1 Flavisolibacter sp. | reverse complement strand
AGTCGGCGCATGGAGATCGTGAGTTTGGCTTTATGGCTTCCCGCATGAAACTGCGTAGAAAAGTTGTCGTTGGCCACTGGAAAGATGAGAAAGTTATCGACCGCATTAATGTGTGGTGTCGTGCTGCCGCTGGCTGGCACGACTGGCAGGGCGCACGGTTTGTTCGCTTTGGCGATAACATGCGTTATGTAGCCGTTACCGAGGGTGATAAAGTGGAAGCGGAACTGAAGTTCGGATACTCTGTCAACTATCACGGCATCGGCGATCTGGTACAGCTAATCAACGCAACAACAGATGCCGCCATTGATGCCTTGTGTGATGAATATGCATCTCAATACAGCTTGGCAAAAGGATTAGAAAAAGGAGGCGATAAACATTCATCGCTTCGTGAAGCAGCAAAGATTGAAATTGGCCTTCGCAGGTTTTTAGAAGACGGAAATTTTAAAGGCTTCACGGATACGTTTGAAGACCTGCACGGCATGGTGCAATTACCCGGACTTGCTGTGCAGCGCCTGATGAAGGATGGCTACGGCTTTGGTGGTGAGGGCGACTGGAAAACAGCAGCACTTGTGCGCCTGATGAAAGTAATGGCAACCGGTTTGGAAGGCGGCAATTCTTTTATGGAAGACTATACTTACCATTTTGAGCCTGGAAACGAAATGGTACTTGGTGCACACATGCTGGAAATCTGCGAAAGCATTGCCGATGGCAAGCCATCCTGCGAAGTGCACCCGCTTGGCATTGGCGGCAAAGCCGACCCTGTACGCCTTGTATTTAATGTTGGCGCGGGTGCAGCCCTGAATGCATCGATCATTGACATGGGGGCCCGTTTCCGTTTGCTGGTGAACGAAGTAGAAGCAGTGAAACCAAAACACGATCTGCCGAAGCTGCCCGTAGCAAGGGTATTATGGAAACCATTACCGGATATGCAAACCGCTTGCGCAGCCTGGATACTGGCCGGCGGTGCACATCATACTGGTTACAGCCAAAACTTAACATTTGAACACCTGGAAGATTTTGCGGAGATAGCAGGAATTGAATGTGTGCGCATTGGAGGCGCAACAGAACTCTACCAGTTTAAAAATGAACTGCGCTGGAGCGAGGTTTATTACAGGTAAACCATCTGGATAACTTTTTCAAAAACAAAAGCCCTGAAGGATCGACTTCAGGGCTTTTGTTTTATTGATGTTCTTATACCGTTTTCATTTCACTAACCTGATATGAGATGGGGATAGGAGGAATTGAGAAGTGGTTGAGATATTGCCACTAAAGTAGAACAACCTAATTCCTAATGAACCAATATCCAATATCCTGCTACCAAACTGAAAAGGGTATTATACCAACCACCAGGCTAACCAACGTACGATAGAAGCAGAAGCCTGAAGGGCTTCAATATGAATAGCCCTGGGTGCAACCCAGGAAATGATAATGATAAAGCTTTCCACAACCCTGAAAGGGTTGAACCTAAATAGCTCCGGGTACCAACCCGGAGAAAACAAGTGCAATGGCTCCTCAACCCTGAAAGGGTTGAACTGAATGGGGTGTGCCTTGCGTGAAGTTCAACCCCTTCAGGGTTGTATGAAATTCTATTGAATTGTAACCACCGGTTTCACCAGCGGCTATTAATGTTGAAGCCCTTCAGGCTTCTGCAACTCGGCAAGATGATTGCGATCGGTGTTAAACATATTCTACTCGCTGATTTCCTTCTCCACATGAATCAATCTTCCCACTGCATTCAAACCTTCCAACACGATCCTGAATCGTTTGGTGACATCGTTGTTGTAAAATTTAATTCGCAGGCGCTTGCGGGTCTTGTCTAAATAAATCGTCGGATTCCAATACAAGGTCGTTCGCAGATCATCATAAACATGCCGCTCCGAGGTGGTGGCATAATCAGGTGAATAAAATTCTTTCACCGCAGAATATCCCATCAACTGCACGTAGCTCATGCCTTTTGCATTTGGGTCGGGTTGCGCATCGCCGCCTCTGCGGGTATAAATGGCAATTACGCCACCGCCGCCACCGGAAACAATGCTTTCGCCGGGCCTGAATACTTTTATATAGGCGATATCACTGACCGGTGTGGCCGACACCATGCTTGCATCTGCCTGCATTTCGTTCAGGTACAGCACCGGCGTGCCGCCCCGCCACGAAAGTGAAGGCGTGCCGCCGCCTGATATCTGCAGTCCTGCCACCTTTCCCTGTAAATACTGGAAAACATCCATGTAAGAACCTGCCATTGGATCGTTCACCAGGTCAAAACTTCTGGCATCGCCGCTGAACATACCACTGGCATATTTTTCATCCATCTTTTCTTTTGTTGTCTTAGCTCTCGCTTTCACCGTAATGTTTTCCATCATGTTTGACCGGGCCATTAGCCGCATGGCCTGCAAAGACATTTTATTAACCTGCATATTGCCCGAAATCGTATTCGCACTCAGGTTCAGCAAGGCTGTTTTCATGGTGGTATCGGGGAGAATTCTTCTGTAGCCTTTACGCAGGCCGTTGTCAACCATCAGCATGCTCTTGTCGAATGAAAGATTTTTTTTATTGAAGTTGAAGAACAGCTTTGCATTGTCGTAAAAAACGAGGCCGTCGGTAAACACTTTTCCGCTTTTGTCAACAGGAAGCTGAATAATGTTTCTCGCCGAATCGGCCGTTTGCAGAATGCCCACCAGTTGCAGGTCGGCACTGAAATTACCCGGCATTAAACCGGCGATCTTTCCATCGAGGCTTAAATAATTGCTTTCTTTCAAGCGTGGCGTTTGCGTTTTACCAGCCATTACATTCTCCCAGTTATACCGGCGCCAGCCATGTGTCAGCATCACCAGGTCAAGATGAATGGCGACGCTATCCCTGTTGCTGAAAAAATAATAATACGGGTCGTTGATCTTGCCCCGCAGATCCCCGGTAAGTAATAACCGGCTGACGATATTATCGTCCATTTTATTCGATTCATTCAAATCTGCATCTGTGATGGAAAGCGAAAGGTTAGCCGGAATAGAATCCGACATGGCGATCTCCACCTGGTTCAGCCCGCGCTTTGTAAAATTTTTCTGTGTGAAATACGCATCGCCATCCATTTCATAACTATGGTTATTTATAAAGGTGATGCGTTCTGCCACCGGTTTCAGGTTGCCGTCAAAAACGGTGATCTGCAAAATCCCGGAAGGCAATGCATCAACAGGAAAAATGCCGGTGGCGGTAAGTTTACTTTCCAGGTTGATATTTGACCGGAATGCCATTTGCTGATTGATGTAACCAATCACAAATAAGCGTTTTAATTCATTGGGTGCCTCACTCGTACGACTGATGGTAAAGCGCTTCTTGTCTCCTTCATTTGTTATCCTGAGTGTGACGCCGGTGGGCAATGCGGCAGGTAAAGTAGTTGTGTATTGCTTGCCGCGTTCATCCTTCCAGCTTGCAGTATAGCTATTCCCAGCTTCCGGTACAAAGTTGAACAGGCCCATGCCATCGTGCAGGGTTTCCAGGTTGGCCACCTTTGTTCCCTTGCCATCTGCCACTACCCCGCTGATCTTTACCGGCTTTTCTTGTTTATTGGCAGCTATAAATGCAATGGTGGAAGGAAGGCCAGCCACCATGTTCCCGCCCTCAGGCAGAAACTTTACTTCCGGCGCAAGCGCTGATGATGTGGTTTTTGGCTGCGCCGCTTTCGGCGATAAAATACGGATTGCTTTTGTGTAAAGAAATGTCGTATCGCTGTTCAGGATGGCAATTGTATATCCGCGGAAATAAACAAGTGGTTTGCTCAGCGACGAGTCGAGAACAAAGCTTCCGGATGCTCCGGAGAACCCAACAGGCGCTGTTTTCTGCTCTATTACCGTCCCCTGTTCGTCCACCAGTTCTGCATAAAAATTCTTGCTGGCCTCCGACGGATCTATACCCGAAAAAAGGTAGGCTTTAAACCAGATCGTTTCACCCGGATTGTAATAATTTTTGTCGAACTGCACGTACACCTTTTCCTGCGGATCGGCCAGGCGCTGCACGTCGAGGAGTGAATCGAGGTTTTGCGAAAAACCCGCAACGGACATACTTGCAAACAGCCACAGAAATAAAAACCATTTCATCATAAGCCAAAGATTGATGCTAAGTAAAGGGAGTTTTTTTTACGAGCGATTGATATTAACAAAATTTGGGGCTTTCTTTAAAGATGCCTGGCAATAAAGAGCTCCTTCCTGCTTTTTAACGGCTGCTTTCCGCTAATTTTTTTTCGAAAATTTACGGCGAAAGTAAACTGCGGAAGCACCGATCAGCACCAATCCTGCCGCGGAAAGTAACAGGACCATCGTTTCAAAAAAGCTACTCCATGAAATTTTCAAATGCAAAAAGCTTTTTACCAGCAGAACGGCATCGCTACCCAGGTAGCCAAACGAATCGGCCAGGTAGATAAGGAAACCTGCGTTGCTGACATATTTGAAGCTGGCAATCAACCGTTCAAACAGCATGGCGTTAAAGGGCACATACCCCATATACATGCCGGTACCCACTAGCGTCATCCACCAGAAGGCAGGCAGGCTGCCAGCCTGGTAAAGCAATGTGCTGCCAATGGAAATAAGAAAACCAATAGCGATGACCAGGTGATTAACAAGCAGCGCCTTCCGGTTGCTTTTTATAAAGACCATCAGGCCCAGTAAAAAAAGGGTCACCAGTGAGGCAGGCAATTCGCTTTGTGTGAACACAGCCGTATTTTTTCCTTCACCCAACTCCGTCCAGATATTGGAAGCGAAGTTGCTGCGGTATTCCCTGATGATGGTCAGCAGGACATAGGTAACAATCAGCAGGAACAGTCCGGGAAAGAAGGTACGGATAAAGTGTTTTCTTTCTTCCTTCGTCATGGGGAGGCGGCGGGTCCGCTGCCGCTCATCTGCTTCGGTAGGTTTTGGCGTTCTGTTCAAAAGCCACGTAAAGAACATGGTGGGAAAGAGAAATAAGGTACCTGTTACAAACGGCATCCACCATTGCGAAATGTTCCAGTTCAATAATACGTATTTGCCAATTGACTGTGCAAAACCGGAAGCAAAGATGAAACTGGTGGCAAGCACGGCTCCAAGCAACTCAGTGGAACGGCGGCCTTCAAGATAACTGAACACAATACCGTAGATGATGCCCAGTGCAAAACCATTCAACACCAGAAAGAAGATATTAAATGGTGAAGGAGTAATAGCAAAGAAA
>DASVSM010000726.1:0-6493 GCA_036388115.1 Flavisolibacter sp. | reverse complement strand
TTTTGATCGTAAAATCATTATTGTTGCTATTGTTAGCGTCAATGCCGGTACCGCTATAACCTACACTTTTTCCGGCGCCGGTGGCATCAAGTGTAACGATTTTTTTCTCCAGTCCTGCAATAGATGCCGGGTTGGTTCCGTAACGATACAGGGAAGTTTTCAGGGCAAGGCCCGTGTAGCCCATACCGCTATTGAAATTATAAGTGCGGTGATCTATATCTCCAATTCCATAAACAGAATACGGGCTGGTCATGTTTTGGGCACTTGCGCACATTGCAGTCAATTGTATCGCAAGCAGGATGAAGAGCCATCTTTTAGTAGGGAATGTCATTTGTCTGCATTTATTATTAACAGTGATAATACAAGTTGAGACGGATCGATAGCAGCCGCAGAACTATTGATTATTGCACGATTGATTCTGCCGGCAGCGCCAGGGGGGCTTTCAAACAAAAACAATCCATTGTTTTCACTGCCGCCCGTCCTCATTAGTTCATTGATGGAAGTTGTCAAATCCACCGTGTAGGTGGTTGCGCCTCCGTATAAATAATCGTACGTTGGTATGGCTGCAATAAACTCTCCCAGGGGATTGGTGAGAAAAGCGCCAAAGCTGTTGGAGGCATCGGTCTGTGCAAAATATAAGACCTCTGGCAACAGCGATTTGCCGTCAAAGCTTCCCTTAGGAACTTTTAAAACCAGATTCGCTTTTAGTAGCCGTACACTGGTATCAAGTTGTAAGATGTTGCGTAAGGTTGGGAATGTCATCTTCAACAAAACGCCTGTGCCAGATTGGGCAAAGGCCTGGTTGCCTGTCCGACTTGCACTGATCTCATTGTTTATTAAACCACTCATTGTCGTTCCTGTACGATCAGTAATAATTTGATTGGAATAAAGATTATTGTAGAAATGAAAATCAAGGAACTTGTTTTCAGGGAGAGGATTTAACGTGTGATAATGCAATCGCATGTAGATGGTATCTGCCGTCATCTTAAACCCGTAAACCGCTGATGGCGAAGGAGAGCTTATATTGATGGAAACGCCGTTAAAATACTGGAGAAATGCGTCAGCAGTTTGCATTTCCACATCTTTTTGTTTGATCTTATCAAACAACTCTTGTCCTTTTGACTGGCTTAGCCGAACGATAACAGAATCACCTCTTGTTGGATAAATGAAGCTGGACTTCGCACCTAATGGCACAGGCTTATCAGCAAATGAAGAGGTATTGTAGATATAGCTGCTATACGTATAGGCAATTGGCGCTGCCAACTCATTTATTGTTATTGTTTGTAGTTGGGTTGTATCGCCATAATAATAGCCATTCCATTTTACAACAAAAGATAAGGAGTCAAAGACGGCATCATCCGCAAGTTCAGCTCCCAATGCCGGAAGTAACTGTACGAAAGCCTTTGCTTTTATTGTGCCTAAAAGGGAGTCGCGGTAACTGCCGGCAATGAACTCATTAATGCTGCTGGTCACAAATGAATCTTGCACGAAGGTTGAGAGATGAACCGATACCGTATCAATTTGCTGAATCTTAGTGAAGGTCTCACCCATATCGTTGCCAAATTCAATGTCCTTTTTTGAACAGGACAGAAAGAGCGCCATTTGTATAAAGATGAAGAGTATTGCAGGTGGCTTTGGCAGTTGTTTCATTTTAATAATTTGATTGAAGGAGTGCAAAGTATTTGGTGGGTACTGTTGTAAGTTGTTATAGTAGATTAAACTGAAAAGAAAAGCTACGAACAAGGCATTTTTTGATACATCCCATTTTGCGGCCTTCCAGGATAAAAAATGCGCAAAAATTGTGATGTCTATTTGTTTTGGCAATTCATCTACAATCATATAGCTGTTTGTCTCAATTAAGACCATCTTAGAAAAGGTGTAGGATACTTTAGCCGAAACTATTTTGAATATGACTAAGACAACATTGGTTTATGCTGCTTTCGTTGCCGCTGTTATTGTATCACAGGTAAGTTGCACCAAGGCCGACGAGGACGATGTATCTGAATTAACAGGCAATTGGATCAGGAGCTCCGACTTTGACGGCAATGCAAGAAGTGAAGCGGTAACATTTACCATCGGTAATAAAGTATACCTGACGACAGGCATCAACAGCACCAACCAGCGTTACAATGACCTTTGGGAATATGACATCAATCTGAAGTATTGGATACAAAAAGCACCCTTCCCCGGCAATGCACGAAATTCTGCAATTGCATTTACCATAAACGGTAAAGGATATGTTGGCACAGGATATGACGGCAGTAACCGGCTAAATGACTTTTGGGAATATGATCCGGCCACCGATACATGGACACAAAAAGCTTCCTTGCCAGCATCGGCCAGGTATGATGCAACAGGCTTTAGCTTAAATGATAAAGGCTACGTCTGCGCAGGCTTTGATGGTAACTATTTAAAGGATTTATGGGAATACAATCCATCAGGTAATTCGTGGACACAAAGAGCAAGTTTAGGGGGCTCCAAACGGTCTGCTGCCATGAGTTTTGTATTGAACGGAAAAGCTTATGTCGTTTCCGGCAACAACAATGGTTCAGCCCTCAATGAAATGTGGACCTATGATCAGGCAGGCGATACCTGGACCCAAAAAAGAGCCTTAACACCTGTAAGTGATGAAACCTACGACGACGTTTATGCCAGCATTGCCAGGTATAACGGCAGTGCTTTTGTTACGAATGGGAGAGCCTACATTACAGCCGGCGAAAACGGCTCATTGATTAACAACACCTGGGAATACAATGATGCGGATGATTTATGGACAGAAAAAACCCCCTTCGAGGGATCAGCAAGAACGGGCACAATTGCCTTTTCTGTTGCGGACAGAAGTTTTGTATTAACGGGAAGAAACGGCTCGCTTGCATACGATAACATGTACGAGTTCAGGCCTGCTGATGTGTACAATGTAAATGATTGATGTATGGAAAAAGTTGCCGCAACGTGTTGGTATTCCTTGCACGGCTACGGATGGAAAGTGAGTTCATAATCTCTTTTTACATAGCATGGTTGTCAGTACAATAAGTCCCTGTTTCTACAGCGGACTTTTTTTTAGCCATTCCGGAAATATATTGGAATGATGACATTCAATAATTGGGCAGTTGTGCATGTCGCTGGCGTTTTTTTCAATGGAAAGATGAAATAACCATTCGTGTAATGTTAGGTGTGAGATGGCGTTTGCGTGAGGGAAGTTATGGCGGTTAGGCCGCTCAGTAAGAAGGGGTAAATTTTATTGGCATTCAATGTATTTTTTTGCTCTGAAATCTGTCCTCAGGATAGAAGCGGAAATCCGGCCCCTCCTAACCTCCGCGGTGGGAGGAGGGATGCCGCCACGCACAAAAAGATTGCATCCGCCGCGGCGGACCGGACCGAGGCTTTGCGAGGGACACGCCCACTATAACTTCTGCCATCGCAGATTTACCATAACAATAATTCCAAGCGGTAAGAAAACGTGTCTATAAAATTTAATGGTAATGCCTATCCTTCTCTGCCGATCGCTTTATAAAAAGCCTCTCGATAGTTTTCGCTTAAGGGGATCTCCATGGTTTGAAGGAATACGCTGTTTTTCCGGACAGAAGTAACGGCTGATAGTGAAACAATGTATGACTTATGAATTCGTAAAAATTGCGGTGGCTGTAGTTCTTCTTCTATGCCTTTAAAACTCATCCGGGTCACAATTGCCTTCGATGTGCTTCTCAGGTAAATTTTGAGATAATCCTTCATGCCTTCGACATAGAGAATATCAGATTTTTGCACTTTCACCAGGCTATATTCGACATTGACAAAAAAGAAATCCGGTGCGGTAGGTTCTTTCTTCTGTCTGCCTTGTGACCGGAGCAGGTATAGTTCCCGGGCTTTATTGCAGGCCTTGATAAAGCGGTCCACTTCCACTGGCTTTACCAGGTAATCCACTACGTTCAGATTAAAGGCTTCCAATGCATATTGCTCATAAGCGGTAATGAGGATAAACATGCATTGCTGAACCGGCTGGCTTTGAATAAATTGCAATCCTGTTAAACCAGGCATTTGAATATCAAGGAAAATCAGGTCTACGGGTTGCTCTTGCAGCACTTTCATAGCCTTTATTGGATTGCTGCAGGTAGCCACTACTTCCAAAAAAGGAACCTTCCGGATATTGTCTTCCAGCAGTTCCAGGGCTAATTCTTCATCATCAATGGCAATACAGCGTAACATCAGAGCAAGTTAAGGTGAAGAGCAACGGTAAACCAATTATCGTTTTTATCAATTTGCAGCGAATACCGTTGGTTGTACAACAAATTGAGCCGCCTTTTTACGTTCGTTAAACCAATACCGGACGTTTCATCTTTTGGTCTCGCAATGGCTTCATTAAATCGATTCCGAACCAAAAAGTGGAGCTGCCCTTCCTGTACTTTCAACCGGATATTTATTTTCGCCGTCTCCATTAGCCCTGTTCCATGCTTAAAGGCATTTTCCACAAACGGAATAAGCAGCATTGGTGCAATGGTTTGTTCGCGTTCAATCCCTTCAAACGAAGTAATGATGTCGACGTTCTTACCAAAGCGCTGCTTCTGCAGGTCAATATAACTTTGAAGATATTCTACCTCCTTTTCTACCATCACTTTGTCTTCATTGGTTTCGTATAACATATAGCGTAAAAGCTGCGAGAGCTTGATGAGCGATGGCTCCAGCAAGTCAGACTTTTTGCGAGCCAACGCTACCATGTTATTCAGCACATTGAACATAAAATGGGGACTGACTTGCGAACGTAAAAACGAGAGTTCCGTTTTTAAGTTTTCCGTCTCCCGGTCATTAATTCGTTTGTCTTGTTTTATCCTGTCGCGTATCATCCGGAACGAGGTACTGGCAATAATGACAAAAATGAAGAGGGGCACCTGAAATTTAACAAACATCCAGCCCCTGAATTTCAAACCGCCCATGATGATATAAGCAAACAATCTGTCGAAGGCAGACAAAGCCACTGCGCACACAAGTAGTGTCAGCAGGTATTGAAAATATTTTTTTTTGTAGATCAGGCGAGGCACGAAAACAAAAGCATTTGCATAGAACAAAAGAACACGCAAGGTGTTGTTTAGAAATTGCACATAGATAAACTCGCTGCTGTTGAAGTTACCAGGTCGCCGGAAATTGTTTTCCCTTAACGGCTGAAGCAGATAGGGAAACGAAAAAAACAGGGCCCAACACATGATGTGCAGACTTACAGACACCCATCTTTTGGAGTACCATTGATGAACCATTGTAACAAATATCGGGAAGCAATTATTTTAAGGGAGAAACAATCCGACCAATTCCCCTTTTCCGTCTACATAGCCGTAACCCGGCGAAGGATAAAATTGAACTACTGTGATTGCTATATGTATTTCATACAAGTATATTATTTATTTGTATAGTAATTAAGTTGAAAACAACTAGCAACGGAATCCCCTGAAAAGAAACAAGGATATATCATGAGTTGAAACTTCCGTTCGTAACGCAATACTTCTTGCGATAAACCTCAATCCTTGGTAGCAGCATCTTTCGAATTGGTCGCATTTCACCAATTGCTGCACACAGCCAGGATAGATTTACAGAAATTTATAGCCATGATTCAGCGTAGTTTTTTTTGGTTCCTTACTATACTACTGTTTACAGCTTGCAGTAGCTCAAAAAGCACAACAGGTGGTACATCTGAAAGCAGCGGCAAATGGCAGAATGAAGCTGTTGTGGCGGATGGCAAGAACAATGAATGGAGCGGCTCTGGTTTGGAGTACGATAAGAACACCAAATTAGCGTATGCCGTAACAAACGATGCAACCAACATCTATGTTTTATTAACAACAACGGATCAAATGACGCAAGCGAAGATTCTAAATGCAGGTTTATCCCTTTATGTTGACCCAAGTGGAAAAAACAAGGAAATAACTTCGATTAATTATCCCCTTTCTGCCGAAACTAAAATGCCTTTTAACAGGCAGGCGACTGAAAAGCAAGACATGCAAAAAATAAACGCAGATGCCCTGGCGCGGGCTAACCAGTACACATTAAATGGATTTTTTACAGGAGACGGCGGGTATTCGGTCATGCAAAAAAATAATGGTGGAGTTTCAGTAAAGATGGGATATAGCGCTAGCAAAGAATTAGTATATGAGGCGATAATTCCTTTTCAGGCTTTAAGCAAAGACAAGATCAACACAGGCAAAAACATCGCCGTTGGTTTTAAAATTAATGGTTTACCTAAACCAGATATGGCGGGTGGTGATAGGCCTTCAGGCAGCAGAGGGTCAGGTAGAGGCGGAAGGGCGCAGGGAGGCGGCACACGTGGCGGCGGAAGGCAAGGTGCAACAGGTGGCGGAGACATGAAATTATTTGAGGATACTAAGTATTGGAAAACATTTTATGTCGCAGGAAAGCAATGACGTGTGCGTATCAGTACTACGGTTGAGAATTACGAAGATAAATTTGGGATAGGATTTTTAGTTATCAAAAGGGTTTGGATTAAAATTTA
>DASVSM010000725.1:0-4699 GCA_036388115.1 Flavisolibacter sp. | reverse complement strand
TTTAAAGGTTTGGGTGAAATTTCGCCTGATGAATTTGGCCGCTTTATTGGCGAAGACATGCGGTTGCAGCCGGTGATCATTGAGCATGGCGATCACCTTCAGCACTTATTGGAATATTACATGGGTAAGAACACCCAGGAGCGGCAGGAATTTATCATCAATAACCTGAAGGTTGAATTGGATACGGTTGAAGAAGTAGTATAGAAATTAATAGGTAAGAATTAAAAATTAATTGGCTTATGAAGGAGAATAATATCATACTGGATTCTTCAAAGAAAGATTTCAAGAATAAATTGCGGATTAGTTACAGGGAGGCCGGGGAAACAAACTATTGGCTTCGTTTATTAAAAGAAGTGAGTTGCTGGAAAACAACCTTGCCGATTCGATAATAGCTGATTGCGAAGAAACTCTTCGAATTCTACCTTCAATTTTAAATTCTGCAAACGACTAACTTAATTATCAATTATTAAATTCTCAATGATTCACATCGTTTTTCAGCAAGCGGATATTGAAGTGCTCAAAAAAGCACAGGAACTAGATGAAACCCTGGCCGGTGATGTATTGATTGTGAGAGATGATTTTGCCGTTGGCCCGGTTAAAAATATTTATGAACCGGAAGGCTACCAGGCAAGAAGAGATTATTGGAAAGAACAGGTGGATTATTCGCCGTACAACACGGATGACCTGATGCACCTGGTAGATGACCGCCTGATGATTCACAACCTGAAAAAGTCGTTGGATGAGGCTGAAAAAGAAGAAGTGTGGATCTGGATGGGCCAAAATCAACATGACGTTTGTGGCTATTACTGGCTGATCTCTCAATTAAAAGATTACCAGGGTAGAATCTTTGTTCTCTATCTCAACAATCTTCCTTTTATTAACGAGAAAGGAAATATTTTTTATCCATCGGCGCTGCACCAGGTTCAGCCAAAAGAATTTTTGAAAGCAAAAAAACTAAGCCGGAAAGTAACGTTGAGTGAATTTGAATTAGACCCGGATGAATGGAAAAGGCTGATGGATGAAAACGGAGCCATTCGCATATTAGAGGGGGGAAAGAAGATCGTTAGCAAAGAAGCCGACTTTTATGACAAGGATATTATGGCCGGATTGACAAACGAGCCGCAAAAAGGCAATCGGGCCATGCAGAACATTCTTGGTAAAATGAAGATTAAAACCGGTGATGTAACACTTCTGAACCGAATGAAAC
Organism: Flavisolibacter sp.; assembly: GCA_036388115.1. Taxonomy (GTDB): domain Bacteria; phylum Bacteroidota; class Bacteroidia; order Chitinophagales; family Chitinophagaceae; genus Flavisolibacter. The sequence goes on along the minus strand of DASVSM010000725.1, from coordinate 3,492 downwards.
TGTTGGCAGAAGAAGGCAAGATCGAACTGGCCGGTCAGCCGTCAAAAGGCTGGAAAGATTTTGAAGTGAAGCTAAAGTCAGGTTCTCCCGCAAATGCAGAAGTATAAAACCTATAAGGCCTTAATGATCTTATTGGTTTCGAAAAAAATCGAGCACTACGAAATATGAAAAACAAAAATTACGAACACGTACAAACAGACCATGGAATCAATGGTCAGTACAAATCATGGTTCCTGGATTATGCCTCCTATGTTATTCTGGAGCGTGCCGTACCCGCTGTGGAAGATGGCCTGAAGCCGGTTCAACGCCGTATCCTTCATGCCATGAAAGAGATGGATGATGGCCGCTATAACAAGGTAGCCAACGTCATTGGACAAACCATGCAATACCACCCGCACGGAGATGCGTCCATTGGTGATGCGTTGGTAAACATGGGACAAAAAGACCTGCTGATTGATACGCAGGGCAACTGGGGAGATATCCGTACCGGAGATGATGCTGCTGCTGCCCGTTATATTGAAGGACGTTTAAGCAAGTTTGCTTTAGAGGTTGTCTTCAATCCAAAAACAACCACCTGGCAACTGAGCTATGACGGGAGAAAAAACGAGCCCGTCACGCTTCCGGTGAAGTTCCCTTTGGTATTGGCGCAGGGCGCAGAAGGAATTGCTGTTGGCTTATCTACCAAGATACTTCCGCACAACTTCATTGAGCTTTGCGATGCAACGATCAAATACTTAAAAGGCCGCAAGTTTGATCTTTACCCCGATTTTCTCACCGGCGCCATGATAGATGTGACTGATTACAACGCCGGTCTGCGCGGCGGCAGGGTTAAGGTGCGGGCCCATATAGAGGAGTTTGACAAAAAAACGCTCCTCATTAAAAGCGTTCCTTACGGTGTAACAACAACCGGTTTGATGGACAGCATTGTAAAAGCCAATGACGCCGGTAAGATCAAGATCAAAAAAGTGGTTGACAACACGGCGGCAGAAGTGGAGATACAAGTGGATCTTGCTCCTGGCATATCACCCGACATCACCATTGATGCATTATACAAGTTTACCGATTGCGAAGTTTCAATTGCGCCAAACACCTGTGTCATCATTGACCAAAAACCTCATTTTGTCAATGTACATGATCTTTTGAAAGTCTCAGCAGATAACACAAAAAATCTGCTGCAAAGAGAATTGGAGATCAGGCTTGGCGAGTTGAACGAGAAGTGGCATTACACATCACTAGAAAAAATCTTCTTTGAGGAAAAGATCTATAAGGAATTAGAGAAGAAACATGAAACCTGGGAGAAAGTAATTGTAGCAATTGACAAGGCCTTTGGTCCGTTCAAGCCGCGGCTTAGGCGGGACATTACCCGGGAAGATATTCTGAAGCTGACGGAGAAGCCCGTGCGTCGAATCTACAAGCTGGATATTGACGAACTGAATGCGCAAATCAGTGAGCTGGAAGCGCAAATCAAACAGGTAAAATACGACCTTGAACACCTGACGGAATATGCGATCGCTTACTTTGAAAACCTGCTGAAGAAATATGGCAAAGGCCGCGAACGTAAATCCGAGATAAAAGTATTTGAAGTGATTGAGGCCAAGCATGTGGCCATAGCAAATACCCGTATTTATGTCAACCGCGCCGAAGGTTTCATTGGCACTTCATTAAAAAAGGACGAGTTCCTGGTGGAATGTTCCGACCTGGATGATATCATCGCCATTACCAAGCGGGGTATTATGAAAGTAGTGAAAGTGCAAGACAAGGTTTTTATTGGAAAAGATATTCTGTATGCCGCTGTCTTCCGTAAGGGCGATGAGCGAACCACCTATAACCTGATTTATACCGATGGCGCTTCCGGAACTGCTTTTGCAAAACGTTTTAATGTTACCGGTGTTACCCGTGATAAAGAATACGATCTGACGAAAGGCGCCGACAAAAGTAAGGTCCATTACCTGACAGTGAATCCAAACGGCGAAGCAGAAGTTGTCCGTGTGATTTTAAGTCCCGCATCTTCGGCCCGCAACAAGGAGTTTGATTTCTATTTTGAAGAGTTAGAGATCAAGAGCCGCGGCAGCATTGGCAACCAGGTAACAAAATACCCTGTTCGTGCGGTGAAGTTTAAAGAAGCGGGTGTGGCCACATTAGGAAGCATCAAGCTCTGGTTCGATGACAAGTTCGGAAGATTGAATCACGATGGAAAAGGCATAGAGTTGGGTGATTTTGATGCGGAGGATAGAATTCTTGTTATCAATACAGATGGAACCTATGAAATTACCGACCAGGAATTAACGCAGCGTTTCAATCCCGAACAAGTAATGCTGGTTGAGAAGTTTGATCCGGAACGGGTGATTACCGCTGTGTATCTCGACAACGAAAAACTGCAGTATAATGTGAAGCGTTTCCGTATTGAAACAACGACGCTGCGAACACCTTTTATGTTTATCAAGGAAGGCAAAGGAAATCTTTTGGAAGCAGTATCGACAGAGGAGGAACCAATCCTGATTGTAAATTCAGGCAAAGGGTCACAGGTACGCAAAGCGAAGTTTAAAATTGCAAAATTGGTGGATGTAATGGGCTGGAAGGCCCTAGGAGCGAAGCTGGTCGATTTCAATAAAACGATTGTGATGGAATGGGAGGTGAAGGAAGAGTCGAAAGCGCAAGCACAACTTTTCTAAAGATGTTTTAAAATAAAAAAGTCCATATTTCACATATGGACTTTTTTATTTTAGATATCGTTTTATCTCTCTATCCGTATCCTTTTGCTTAATGCTATCTCTTTTATCGTGCAGCTTTTTGCCTTTTGCCAAACCGATTTCTACCTTAATAAAATTCTTGTCGTTCATAAAAAGGCGTAAAGGAATAATAGTATAACCCTTCTCTTTAATTTTTGCCTGCCATTTTTTTAGTTCCCGCTTTGTCAGCAGCAATTTCCTGTCACGCAAAGGGTCATGGTTGTTGGCATTTCCATGGGTGTACTCTGCAATGTGCATGGACTTCAACCAAAGCTCGCCATCCTGGTAAACGCAATAGGCATCAGCAAAACTGGCCTTGCCTGCACGCAACGATTTTACTTCGGTGCCAAGCAACGCAATTCCCGCTTCATACTTGTCATCAATAAAATATTCGTAATAAGCCTGCCGGTTTTTGATCTCCATTTTAATTCTTGAAGAGGGTAAGTACCGAAGTAAGTTTGGCTTTGAATTCAGGCCTGGGAACAATAAAATCCAAAAACCCGTGTTCCAGAATGAACTCACTGCGTTGGAAACCCGGCGGAAGATCTTTCTTGATAGTTTCCTTGATTACCCTCGGGCCAGCAAAACCGATAAGCGCACCTGGTTCAGCAATGTTCAAATCGCCCAGCATACCAAAAGAAGCCGAAATGCCACCGAATGTGGGATCGGTCAAAAGAGTGATATAGGGAAGCTTGGCATCGGATAGCTGCGAAAGCTTGCCGCTTGTTTTTGCCAGTTGCATCAGCGAAAATGCACTTTCCAT
>DASVSM010000724.1:0-7773 GCA_036388115.1 Flavisolibacter sp. | reverse complement strand
TTCTATCATTGCTGATTACTTCAGTGCATCCAGTGCCACATTCAGTTTTAGTACATGCACTACATGGGGACCGACAGGGTTTGTTTCTACATACTGGTCAACCAATGCTTTTATTTTGGCTTCGTCTGTGCCTCTCACTTTGGCCACTCTCGCCACTTGCAGGTAAGCAGATCCAGGGGAGATATCCGGGTCCAGTCCACTGCCTGATGCGGTGACCATCTCCGCCGGAATTTGTTCTTTTGTAATACCGGGATTATGAACAAGAAATGAATCAATTCTTTCCTGAACAATCTTCAGGTAATCGGGGTTAGATGGGCCCTTATTACTTCCAGCGGAACCGGCTGCATTGTAATCAACAGCAGAGGGCCTGCCCCAGAAATATTTGTCATCGGTAAACTTTTGCCCGATGCGGCTGTAGCCGACAACTTTACCGTTGACCATTACCTTTTCGCCGTCTCCGCCACCGGGTGCGGCCTTGCCAATTAAGGCAATCAATCCAAAGTAGATGACGCAGCAAAGCACCAGCATTACAAGGGTCATCTTTATAGAAGGGAGAAAATACTTTTTCATTTTATAGAATTAAATTTGAGAAAATGAATGTGTATGTTTAAGCAAATAGTGGAAGCAAAAGGTGAAGAAATCACCATCCGGCTTCCGAAGGAACTGGCGGATAAGAAGGTTGAAGTGGTTGTTCAGGAGTGGAAAGACAGTTCTTATCGCAATGACATGAGTTTTGAAGAAGCCAAAGCCTATTTTCAAAGCCTCGCCGCTGATTTGAGCCACTACAAATTTAACCGCGGGGAAGCAAATGGACACTAGCGCATTTTTGGATTCAAGTGTCGTTCTGTATGCTTTTGACAAGAAAGCGTTTGACAAATCGGAAAAGGCCTTCGCCCTGATTCGCTCTGGCGCATTTGTATCTCCGCAGGTGCTTTTTGAAACACTCTTTGTGCTGTTGCGAAAAGTGAAGCTAACAAAAGCCGAAGCTGTCAACTTCATCAGGTTTCTTCTTAGCCATTCATTGTTGCAGGAAGAAAATAAGGCGGTTGTTGAAAATGCACTTGCTGTTTTCAGCAAGTATAATCTGCAATCATATGATAGCAAAATTGTCGCCGCAGCATTAGTTGCCGGCTGCGCTACCTTATACTCCGAGGACATGCAGCATGGACTTGTTATAGAAAATTCACTTACCATTCTTAACCCTTTCCTTTAGGTTTTAAATAAACAGCCCCACCAAAAGGTCAATCACCTTTATCCCAATAAACGGAACAATCACGCCTCCAAGTCCATAGATCAACAAATTCCTTCGTAACAATGCACTTGCTCCAATTGGCTTGTAAGCCACACCTTTCAGTGCCAGCGGAATAAGCATCGGAATAATGATCGCATTAAAAATGATCGCCGACAGAATAGCGCTTTCCGGGCTTTTCAAATTCATGATGTTGATGCCTTGTAATGCCGGAATAGATGACACGAAGAGTGCCGGCACAATAGCAAAGTATTTTGCCACGTCATTGGCAATAGAGAAAGTCGTTAGTGTACCTCTTGTGATGAGCAACTGCTTTCCAATCTCAACCACTTCTATCAACTTGGTAGGATCATTGTCAAGGTCCACCATGTTGCCGGCTTCCTTTGCTGCCTGCGTGCCACTGTTCATGGCCACGCCGACATCCGCCTGTGCAAGTGCTGGTGCATCGTTGGTGCCGTCGCCCATCATGGCTACTAATTTACCCGAGGCCTGTTCTGCTTTGATGTAATTCATCTTGTCTTCCGGCTTTGCTTCCGCAATGAAATCATCCACGCCAGCTTTTTCTGCAATGTATTTTGCGGTGAGAGGATTGTCGCCGGTCACCATCACCGTTTTTACACCCATTTTGCGCAGACGTTCAAAGCGGTCCTGCATACCCGGTTTGATAATGTCCTGTAGTTCTATCACCCCTTTTACCTGGTTGTTCTCCGCTACCACCAGCGGTGTACCGCCGTTGCTTGAAATGGCCTTTACCCGTTCAGTAACCGTATCATCAAAGGGGTTGCCAGCTTTGGTAACAATGTTGCGTATGCTGTCCTGCGCACCTTTGCGGACCTTTGTTCCATTGCCTAAATCAACCCCGCTGCTTCTTGTTTCGGCGGTAAAGCCAATGAACTCCATATCGGGCATACGACGAAGATTCACACCTCTTTGTGATGCCAGATCCACAATTGATTTTCCTTCCGGCGTATCATCGGCCAACGAACTTAATACGGCCAGTTCCATGAAAGCCTTTTCGCCAATACCATCTCTTGCATAAAAGTTGGTGGCCTTGCGGTTGCCGATGGTGATCGTACCGGTTTTATCCAGCAGCAATACATCTACATCACCCGCCGTTTCTACTGCCTTGCCACTTTTCGCAATCACGTTTGCCCGCAGGGCCCTGTCCATACCGGCAATGCCGATGGCGGATAACAAGCCGCCAATTGTGGTTGGAATTAAACAAACAAAAAGCGAAATAAAGGCGGCAATAGTGATAGGAGTATTTGCGTAGTCAGCAAACGGCTTGAGTGTTACACACACAATAACGAACACGATAGTGAATGATGCCAGCAGGATTGTCAGTGCAATTTCATTGGGTGTTTTTTGCCGGTTGGCGCCTTCTACCAGAGCAATCATTTTATCGAGGAAGGTTTCACCAGGTTGTGTTGTTACACGCACAACAATTCTGTCCGATAAAACTTTTGTTCCTCCTGTTACGGAAGATTTATCGCCGCCTGCTTCGCGGATCACTGGTGCCGATTCGCCGGTGATGGCGCTTTCATCGATGGTGGCGATGCCTTCTACAATTTCGCCATCCATCGGAATGGTATCGCCGGCCTCGCAGAGAAAGCAGTCATTGAGTTGAAGCTGAGAAGAAGAAATGACCTGGTAAGCAGCATGCTGCGGGCCCCGGGCAGATGCTTCAGCACTGCTGACTGTTGTCTGCTGACCGCCGACTTTCTTCGCCGGTGTGTCCTGCCTTGTTTTACGAAGCGAATCTGCCTGTGCTTTTCCTCGGGCTTCTGCAATGGCTTCAGCAAAATTGGCAAAGAGCAGGGTAAGAAAAAGGATGATGAAGACAGCGATGTTGTAGCCCAGGGAACCTTGTGCCGTATCGCCGGTAAAAGCAGTATACAGCACAACAGCGAACATTACGGCTGTACCAATTTCTACCGTAAACATTACCGGGTTTTTAATCATGATGCGCGGGTCCAGTTTTACAAACGATTGCTTTAAGGCGGTCGTAACTAAATCACCATGGAAAAGCGATGTGGAGCGATTTTGATTTTGTGTCATGCTTTAGATTTTGGCCCATCCCGACCTTCCGGTGGGAAGGCCATCTGCCGCTCAAGGCCAGCTTTGCGGCGAGGTTGACAAATAGATTTACATCTTCCACTGGCGAGGGCTGTGCATCAGCAAGTCCCCCACCGGGGGATTCAGGGGGCCGAGAAAAATTCTGCAATGGGGCCCAGTGCCAGTGCCGGGAAATAAGACAGCGCATTGATGATGACAATGACGGCAAACGTCATCACGCCGAATGTAACAGAGTCAACTTTTAGGGTACCGGCGCTTTCAGGAACATATTTTTTCCGTGCCAGCAAACCGGCTATCGCAATGGGTCCGATAAGGGGCAGGAAGCGTCCGAGAAGTAAGAGAAAACCGGTGACAACGTTCCAGAAAATATTGTTATCGCCCAGGCCTTCAAAACCGCTTCCGTTGTTGGCATTTGCCGATGTGTTTTCGTACAACATCTCGGTAAAGCCATGATGGCCGGGATTGTTTAGCCAGGCACCCGGTTGTACGGCCCAACCGGTGGTTGCATGATGAACATTGTAATAGGTAGCCAGGGCTGTACCCGTCATAATAAGAAAGGGTGATAACAAGGTAATCAGCGCCGCGATTTTTATTTCCCTTGCTTCCACTTTGTGGCCCATAAACTCCGGCGTTCTTCCCACCATCAGTCCGGAGATGAAGACCGCAATCATGAGATAGATAAAGTAGTTCAACAGGCCGACGCCGCAACCGCCGTAAAACGAGTTCACCATCATGCCCAGCAGTTGCATCATTCCGGAAAGCGGCATGGAACTATCGTGCATAGAGTTGACAGAACCGGTAGAGATGACCGTTGTGGCAATGCTCCAGAAGCCGGAAGCGGCGGGGCCAAAGCGGGCTTCTTTTCCTTCCATTGCTCCTGTTGGTTGCAGCACGCCCAACTTAGCAATAGCAGGGTTGCCGCTCACTTCCTGCACAACAGCAGGAATAGCGAGTATCAGAAAGCCGATGGTCATCATCCCAAAAATGACATACGACAATTTTTTACGCCGGATAAAAAAACCAAAGGCAAACACCATTGCCATAGGAATAATGAATTGTGCAATGAGCGCAACGCTGTTGGTAAAATAGTTCGGGTTTTCTATTGGGTGAGCGGAGTTGGCGCCAAACCATCCGCCACCGTTTGTGCCTACATGTTTGATAGCGATCATAGCTGCAGCAGGCCCACGGGAAACATTCACGGTATCGCCTTGCAAAGAAACAAAACTGTCTTTTCCTGCAAACGAAGTAGTGGTGCCGTTGAACGCTAACAGAATGGCTACCACAAAAGAGATAGGCAGTAAAATACGGGTGATGGACTTTGTGAAAAACACCCAGAAGCTTCCTAAGTTATCGGTTACCTTATCGCGTAAAGCCCTGAGGAAAACAACCGCCGCGGCAATGCCGGTAGCAGCCGATACAAACATGAGGAAACCAATAACGGCCACCTGGGTAAGATAGGTAACACCGCTTTCGCCGCTGTAGTGTTGCAGGTCGCAGTTCACTAAGAAAGAGATGGCGGTATTAAAAGCCAGGTCGGGAGTTTGGGATGGATTGCCATCGGGGTTTAAAAACAGTGAGCCCTGTGTAATGAGCATCACAAAAGCGTAAACAAACCAAACAAGATTGATGGTGAGCAGCGCCTTCAGATGCTGCTTCCAGTTCATTTCTTCGGCCGGGTCAACGCCGCAAAATTTATAAATAACCCTTTCCAGCGGAGCCATAAAATCCAGAACGGTTCTACCGCTGCTGAAGACAGCCGCAATATATTTTCCCAACGGAAAGGCAATGAGTATCGCCAGTCCGTAAACCAGTATAACGCCTAAAATTTCATTGTTCATAATTGTCGTTTATGAGTAAGGAGTGATGAATGAAAAGTTTCTGCTTATTGCTATTACCCCTTATTGTTGATCAGAATTGTTCCGGTTTTATCAGTACATAACAGAGGTAGATAAACACCAGTACCGAGAGAATAAAAAGAATTGTCATCATAAAAAATATTTTTGTATCGATGTCATTCTGAGCCTGTCGAAGAATGAGCCTGGCAGGTATTAAATGTTTTCAAAAAAATCAATTGATTTAAAAAGCAGCCAGAAACAAAGCAGGCCGGCGAGAAACAATAAAATGGTGAGCATGGGAATTTATTTTAAGAGTTGTGTTTTAAAAAACGCCAGGCAGACCAGGCTTAACGCCATCAGCCAGATCATGACGATAGCAATTGCACCGGGCAGGTTCTTTTTGTGTTTCATTCCGATCCATTTGAAACCATCAGTTCATGAGGGCTTTTAGCAGAAGACTTAGAAGGAGGATGATTCCGTACAGGCTGTAGAGTAAATGTATCGGACGGAATTTTTGTTTTAGCGTTTGCGCCACTCGTTTCATAGTTTGTATTGATTGTTGAATGATTGTTTTTATATAGCGAATCTGCCAGCCAGGAAAAAAATGCCAGCATTAAAAAACTGGTGAAGACAATGAGGTAATCTTTTTGCCGTGGACTTTCCATGCCCCTTGTTGCCAAACGGAATGCCGCGAACGATAATGTGCGGTCAGTGTCTCTTGAAAGCCTTTGTGCACAAGGGTTTCCATGAGATGGCCGCAGGATTTACCAATGAGCGGCCAACAAAAAACCCTCTCAAAATGAGAGGGTTTTTTATCAAAATGAAATGCTTACCGCGGAAGGCCGTATTCTTCCAGCTTGCGGTATAACGTTGCCAAACCGATTTGAAGCAATTGGGCTGTTTTGGTTTTGTTGTTCCCTGTATGTGCAAGTATCTTCTGTATGTGTTCCCTTTCTATTTCGGCCAGCGAAAAAGAAGGTGCGGTTGCGTGTGGATGTTGCATGTCGGATGGCAGGTCCTCCAGCTGCACCATTGCTTCATTAGCAAGAATAACGGCCCTTTCCATTACATTGCGAAGCTCACGGATATTGCCTTTCCAGGAATAACATTCCAACACACGCAGGGCTTCATCTGAAATCTGCAAATGCGATTTGCCTTCTCTCCCAGCAAATGTTTTTAGAAAGTGTTCCGCCAGCTTTTTAATGTCTTCTCTACGTTCCCTCAGCGGCGGGAGAGAAATGGTAAACGTATTCAGGCGGTAGAACAAATCTTCCCTGAAATGACCTTCGGCCACATCTTTTTGCAGGTTGCGGTTGGTGGCGGCAATAATGCGAACAGACACCTTCGTGATTTTTGTATCACCAAGTTTGATAAACTCGCCGTTCTCCAAAACACGCAATAATTTCGCCTGCAGCTCAATGGCCATTTCGCCTATTTCATCCAGGAACAAGGTGCCGCCGTCGGCTATTTCTATCAAACCTTTTTTGTCTTTTACAGCACCCGTATAAGCGCCGGCTTTGTGGCCGAATAATTCGCCCTCCAGCAAGTCTTTTGTAAAGGCGCTGCAGTTAATGGCAACAAACGATCCTTCTCTGCGGTTGCTTCCGGCGTGAATAGCTTTTGCAAAAACTTCTTTGCCGGTGCCGGTTTCGCCCAGCAGCAGAACGGTTGTATTGGTAGCAGCAATTTTGGTGGCCAGCACAATCGTTTGCTGGATGGATGCGCTCTTACCCAGAATGGAGGAAAAGGATGTTGTGTTCTCTTTTGATATCTTAACCGCCTTCTTTTTTTCTGCAGCTACTTTATCCATGGCCTGTGCCAGAAGAGGAATGATACGGTCATTGTCATTGCCTTTTGTGATATAATCAAAAGCGCCATATTTAATTGCCTGCACGCCATCGGGAATATTTCCATAAGCCGTGAGCAAAATGATCTCAGCTGAAGGATATTTTGTCTTTACTTCTTTTACAAAGCTTACGCCATTGCCGTCAGGAAGTTTAACATCGCAAAGGATAACATCCATCTCCTTCCGACTCAAAACGGAAAACGCTTCTTTTATTGTACCTGCCTGTTGAACCGCGTACCCTTCCAGCCCGATAAGACGGCTTAGCAACTTCCGTAATTGTTCTTCATCATCCAGAATAAGAATGTTCCCCTGCATTTGACAAAGATAAGTTTCAATAACGGCGTGTTTAAAACGGTTGCCTTGCCATAAATCATGTGTGAGTATTTTGAACCGAAGCTATCTGCGGTATTTATAAACTAATCCTTTACTAATCTCTTTTCCAGATCTTCCAGCGACACGCCTTTTGTTTCAGGAACTTTTAGCAGTACCCAAAGCAATTGCAACGCCATCATCAAAGTGAAGAAAGCGAAAATAGGCCACGGATTGTCTTTGAAAATGCCATTCTTTCCATCCAGGAAAACAGGCGTTAACAATGTAATAAGCGCAGCAAATACCCAGTGAACCGAAGCACCAAACGACTGTCCCATAGCTCTTACTTTGTTGGGAAATATTTCGGAAATAAAAACCCAGATAACAGCTCCCTGGCCAATAGCATGAGCAGCAATGAACAGCAGCAAAAAACTGAGCAATAAACTTGCACTTCCTCC
>DASVSM010000723.1:0-2837 GCA_036388115.1 Flavisolibacter sp. | reverse complement strand
ATTCGGTTTACGATAGTTCTCTGTTATATTGAAAAGGCCGCAACTGATTGCGGCCTTTTTTTGGTAAAATTTGAAAGAGTACAAAAATATACTTATCTTAGTATAAATTTAGATTATGAAAGTCAAAGAAGCAGCAGTGGCCTATAAAACCTCTAATCCCTTAAAAAGAGTGGAAACAGGAAAGGCCAAGGTCATTCCTGTTTATCGCTGGAGCCGTTTTGACAAGATTGATGCCATCAAAAATGGTATTTCCAAGGAAGAGTTAGAAGCACTTAAAGACCAGTCAGGCCTGGATTACGATACCCTTGCCACCATTTTAAATGTAGCGAAGGCTACCCTGCATAATAAGAAAGGAAAAGAAAAGTTTGATCAATACATCAGCGAACGGATCTTTCTGCTGGCAGATCTTTATTCATACGGTTATGAAGCCTTTGAAAACAAAGAGAATTTTAATCAGTGGATGAAAACAACAAACCGTTCTTTAGGTGGCATTGCACCGCTTAGCCTGCTAGATACACTATACGGTTTGGAAGAAGTAAAGCACCTGATTGGCAGAATTGAATACGGCGTTTTCAGCTAATGGAAGTCTATCACATCGGGAGCAAAAAGTTTGCTACGCAATTAACCGGCGAAGGCGCCAAACTCCATGGCGGCCGGTGGAATGCCATTGGCACCGCCTGTTTATATACAGCAGAAAGTATTGCCTTATGTGTGCTGGAGTATGCCGCCAATGTGAGCCTTCATCAATTACCGCCTTCACTCACTATCACCGTTTATAGCCTCCCTGATAACTCCTGGAGAGAATATTCAAGCGGGGAACTGCCAAGCAACTGGCAGGAAGTACCCGCACCAACCGAGACCCAGGAGTGGGGAAGCAGCCAGTTGCAGGAAGGTACTCATATAGCTCTTCAAGTGCCTTCAGTCATTATTCCATCGGAACATAACTACCTTCTTAACCCGCTTCACCCCGAATTTAAAAAGGTAAAAATTATAGATGTTCTGCCCTTTACCTTTGACACCAGAATCAAATCCTAAGCGCAGTTGAAAAATTTTCGTCAGCAAAGCAGACCCAAAAAAAGTTCACTGATCATTGGAAAAAAAGCAGTCATCGCGGCCCTCAGCGAAGGACGGGCATTGGAAAGAATTTATCTCCAGAACAATATAGGCGGAAAAGAAATTGCCGAAATAACAAAGTTCGCCGACCAGCATAAAATTCCTCTCAACAAAGTGCCGGAAGCAAAACTGAAAAGCTTTAATGTGGCTGAACACGACGGCTGCATAGCCATGCTTTCCAGGGTGCAATACCAGGACCTGCAGGAGGTGATATCCTTTGTGGTTGAAAAAGGTGAAACACCTTTGTTTTTGATCCTTGATAGAATCACCGATATCCGCAACATTGGCGGCATTGCCCGCACTGCTTTGTGCACAGGCGTCAATGCCATCATTATTCCCGATAAAGGTGTAGGCATGTTAAACGAAGATGCTGTTTTAACATCCGCAGGCGCTCTTGAAAAAATACCTGTTTGCAGGGTTAACAGCCTGATGAAGGCCGTTGATGAATTGCACCTGAATGGAATTAAAGTTTTGGCAAGTGAAATGACAGCAACGAAAAATGTCTTTGAGCTTGACTTTACAGAACCGGCAGCCATCATTATGGGTAGTGAAGAAAAAGGAATTTACCCGGCATTAATGAAAGCCAGTGATGAAAAGTTTAAGATTCCCATGACCGGGGACTTCGAATCTCTAAATGTTTCCGTGGCCGCAGGAATGATTCTGTACGAAGCCATGAAGCAGCGGCAGTTTCAAAACGGAAAAATCTAAGGGCAATGGAACCTGTTTCTGAAAAGCCGTTTCAACTGGTTGAATGCCCCCGCGATGCAATGCAAGGCTGGTCACGCTTTATTCCCACTGAAAAGAAGATTGCTTATATCAACACCTTACTGCAGGTAGGTTTTCACACCATTGATTTTGGCAGCTTTGTTTCGCCGAAGGCTATTCCTCAAATGGCAGATACAAAGGAGGTTTTGGCAGGCATACGTCTGGATGGATCAACCAGTAAACTGCTGGCGATCGTAGCCAACCTTCGCGGCGCGGAAGAAGCCATCTCTTTTGAGCAGATCACCTATCTCGGTTTCCCGTTTTCCATTTCCGAAACATTTCAGCAACGCAACACCAACAGCTCAATTGAAGAAAGCCTGAAGAGGGTAGAAGAGATCCAACACCTCTGCCTGAAAAATCACAAGCACCTGGTCATCTACCTCAGCATGGGCTTTGGTAATCCTTATGGCGATGCCTACAACGAAGAGATTTTATTAAACTGGGCGGATGAAATGGTTAGCAGAGGCATCAATACTATTTCACTGGCCGATACGGTTGGTGTTGCCTCGCCTGAACAGATATCATTTGCTTTACAAACGCTTATCCCGAAATACCCCCAAACAACCATTGGCGTTCATCTGCATTCAACGCCTGAAAACTGGCAGCAGAAACTGGCAGCAGCGGTACACGCCGGTTGCCAGCGAATTGATGGCGCCCTGAAAGGAATCGGAGGCTGTCCCATGGCGGGAGACGAACTTGTAGGAAACATGAACACCGAATGGGTGATCAGTTACCTCGAAGAAAATAACCAGCTAAAAGGCTTAGACAAAAAGGCCTTAAACAAAAGCTTGCAAGTTGCCTCGGAAATATTCGTGTAATTCGTGGTTTAATTCGTGTTTCAATGAAGTTTCGTTTCGAATTTGAAATTAAAAAGCTGCCCGCCCCAATTACTCACCGCCATAAGTTGCTGTTGATGGGTTCCTGCTTTACGGAGAACATTGGCGAAAAATTAGACAGGT
>DASVSM010000722.1:0-1691 GCA_036388115.1 Flavisolibacter sp. | reverse complement strand
GTGAAACCTCTTTTACGTTTAAACGAGTTGTATTTTAAGTAGCTTCATTCGTTATAATTCGTGTAATTCGTGCTAAAATGTTTCCCGAACTAACTACAGACCGATTACTGCTGCAACAGGTACTCCCGGAAGACCAGCAATTTATTTTCGAAGGCTTAAGCCATCCTGCTGTCATTCCATTTTACGGTGTTCGATATGATTCCTTTGAGGCAACAAAAGCGCAGATGGAATGGTATGAAAAAATTTACAAGGAAGAGACCGGCATTTCATGGAAGATCGTTGACAAAAAAACAAAAGAAAGCCTCGGTGATATAGCCGTTTACCTTTACAGGAAAGAGCACAACAAAGCGGAAGTCGGATTTTGGTTACTGCCGCAGTATTGGAACAAAGGCTATGCTTCAGAAGCAATGGCGGCGGTTATAAATTACTGGAAAGTTGAAAAAGGTCTTCACCGTTTAGAGGCCTTTGTAGAAGAAGGCAACATTGCCAGCAGCAAACTTCTGGAAAAAGCAGGCTTTCAATACGAAGGAAAAATGCGGGACTGCGAGATAAAGAACGGAAGCTATATCAGCCTGCTTATTTATGCATTATTACTTGGGCAGTAGAATGCAGTTGGTTCATTTTATGCATACTTTTCATTCGTGCAATTCGTGTTATAAATTCGTGTTTATATGAAGATCGCCATCATTAACGGACCGAACTTAAATCTGCTTGGAAAAAGAGAAACGGATATTTATGGCAACATGTCTTTTGAGGCTTACCTGGATGAACTAAAGTCAAAATATCCGCAGGTTGCGTTTACCTATTACCAAAGCAATCTTGAAGGAGAATTGATCAACGAAATTCAACGCGTTGGTTTTGAATACGACGGCATCATTCTCAATCCCGCCGGCTATACACATACATCCGTTGCTATTGGCGATGCAATTGCTGCCATCAAATGCCCGGTAATAGAAGTACACATTTCCAATGTTCATGCACGGGAAGATTTCAGAAAGCTTTCGCATGTATCCGCTAAATCTGCAGGAAGCATTTTTGGCCTGGGACTGAAGGGTTACGAATTAGCCGCTCAGTGGTTTCTCCACAAGTGAAGAAGCCAATTTTTCAATGTCCTTACTCACGTTGTAAATAAAGCGTAGCTGCTCTTTCATGAACGCATCATCCGTTGTTGAAATTCCATTGCTATTGGCTGTATCGTGTAGCTTTGGCAATGCTTCTTCACTGCCTAAACGAACGCCGCTGGCATCCAGTTTACCGTATGTTTTTTTAGCAAGATGAAGCAGTTCTGCGGGATAGATACCCCTGTCTCTTGTAATGCTTTTAGCAATGGTGGCAATGTTGGAAAACAGGATATGATTCAGCACAACAAACTGCTGGATCTGCGAACGGGAGCTTTGTTTATTCTTTGGTTCCGACAACATCCGCTGAAAAGCGGCTGAAAGATTTGCTGAATTGAGGTACACGTCTTTTCTCGCCAGTTTGTATTCCAGTTCTTCTACTTTTTCTCCCGACATGGCCCTGATGATCTTTTCGAGATAAGCAGCATTGGCCCTGACAATACCCCGCATAAAATTTTTCAATTGTTCCGATTCCCAGTTGGGAAACAGAAAATAGCTGGCTGAAAAAGCAATGGCGCAACCAATTAGCGTATCGATAATTCTTTCTGTGGCAATGATCCTGAACTCCGTTCC
>DASVSM010000721.1:0-3197 GCA_036388115.1 Flavisolibacter sp. | reverse complement strand
TAGAGCGATGCTTGGTCCAGTCTTTTGCCAGACCATTCACCACCCGGTTCTTGATCTTTCCTGAACCCATGTTCATCAGCCGGCGGTTTAACATAGCTTGTTTCCAAAACTTCCATGCCACCTTCTCGGCCAGCGCGGCAGATCCTCCTTCCACTGCTTCGTGGCGATTTTCGAGGAGCAATTCGTGAAGGTTGATTTTTACGGCGCACACTTCTGTGCAATTTCCACAAAGTGAGGAAGCGTAACTGAGGTGCTTCCATTCGCCAAGGTCTTTTAAATGCGGCGTGATGACGGAGCCAATAGGTCCGCTGTAGGTTGTTTGATAAGTATGCCCACCAATGTTTTTATAAACCGGACAGGCATTTAAACAGGCCCCGCAACGAATGCAGTAAAGCGACTCGCGGGTTTTTTCATTGGCTAAAATATTCGTGCGGCCATTGTCCAGCAGGATGACATACATCTCTTCCGGGCCATCATTCTCATTCACCTGCCTTGGACCAGTTACGATAGAATTATAAGATGTTACTCTCTGGCCTGTACCATACGTTGCCAGCAGGGGCCAGAAAAGAGCCAGGTCAGTTAAAGACGGAATAACTTTCTCGATACCGACAATAACAATATGTGTTTTTGGCCAGGCACAGCTTAATCGTCCGTTGCCTTCATTTTCGGTGATAGCAATGGCGCCTTCATTAGCAATGATAAAGTTTGCACCGGTAACACCAACTTGCGCCTGCATGTACTTCTCCCGCAGTTTTTCACGGGCAATTAAGGTCAGTTGGCTGGGGTTAAGGTTTGGGGCCGTTCCCAGTTTGTTTGCAAAAAGCCTGGCCACGTCTTCCTTGCTTTTGTGCATGGCCGGTGTAACGATGTGATACGGTGGCTCGTCGTCTAACTGCTGAATGTATTCTCCCAAATCTGTTTCAACACTTTCAATATTATTCTTCTCCAAAAACTTGTTCAGGTGCAGTTCTTCTGTCACCATGCTTTTGCTCTTCACAACAGTAGTGCAGGACTTTGCCTGGCAGATTTTCAGTATCTCCTGCAGTGCCTCTTCTGCGGTTTCGGCCCAGAGCACTTTTGCACCGCGCCGGGTGATCTGCGCTTCAAATGTTTCGAGTTGCTGATCAAGTGTTTCGATGGCTTTCCATTTGATGTTCTTTGCTTTTTCGCGGGCCAGATGAACATCGGTGAATTGCTGCTTGCCCACCGGCACCACCGCATTGTAGCGGGAGATGTTGAAGTTGATCTTGCGGCGGTGTTCCCTGTCGCCGGCTTTCACGGTGCTTTTGGCAATGAAGGAAGATGATTGCTCAGACATGCTTAGTAGATTACTCTGCAGTGCACTCCGTGGTTCATTGTGTTCCCCTTATTGGAGCACGAAGAACTCAAAGGATGCACAAAGAAGAGTGATAATTAGTTATTTATTTTTTTCGTCGTAATGCTCTATTGCCACCTGCTCCAGAACACCATAAAACTCTTCACCAAACTTACGGATGATGGGTTCTTTTAAAAACTGGTAAACCGGCATTTTAAGTTTTTTACCCAGGGCACATGCCGCGTTGCACAATGTTTCTCTTGGCTCATAGTTTACGTACGTGGCATGCTTGGCTTCTACAATCCGGATGGGATAAAGATGACAGGAGATGGGCTTTTTCCATTCCACTTTGCCATCGTAGTAAGCTTGTTCAATACCGCACTTGATGATGCCCTTGCCATCTCTTATTCCATAAGCACAGATTGTTCCGTTCACCGTTGGCGTTACCCAGCCAAACTCCCTGTCATACACATATTTGCCCTGGCGCTCAATTTCTGCCTGCCCTTCTTTTGTCAGGTAAGGCTTCACCGTTTCGTAAATATTGTCGAGAATTTTTTTTTCGCCTTTTTCAAGCGGAGCGCCTGCATCACCGTCCTCGCAGCAGCCGCCTTTACACTTGTGGAGGTCACAAACAAATTTGGCTTCCACCACATCATCGCTCACTAAAACATTGTCGATTGCTATCACTGATTCAGTTTTGGCAAAGATAGGTTGGTGAGTGGTGAGTTGCGAAGAGTGAATAAGGAGCCACGCTAACTATAACCAATCTTTTACGGTAAAGACCTTTGCACTTGTTAATGCGGATGATTGACATTATGCAACGCTTCTTTCGGAGCTTTCTTGCGCAACGTCAAGGCGTGCCAGATGCTTTTTCTTTCCGGTATAATCAGCCGGCGCGAAGTGAGGTAATGCACAACCTTATGCTCCAGCCAGTGATGCAGTGGCAGCAATGCCGCAATCAAAATAATCTTAATGGCAAGAATGGGCAACGGTTCGCCATGTGTCCAATGATGGATTTTTGTGTCGGCCAGGAGAATAATAAACTCGAAAAAAAGAATAAACGAAAAGAAGCCCATTACTTTGATGGTGGTTTCCGAAACACGGAATATTCCCATGGCAACAAGCAATAGGAAGATGATACCAATGCCAATGGAGATACCGGTATATTGAACCGTGTGTTTTCTTTCCAGTGCTGCCAGTTCTTCTTTCCGGATGCGCTCCTGTCGCTGCTGCTCATCGGCCAGTTCCGCCTGCATCAGGTCCTTTTGTTCACCCAGTTTTTGAAGGCTGTCTTTGTACAGGTGATAAAGACTTCCGTAAAGCCTCGACTGCTTAAAGTCACCGGCTTTTGCATAGAGCGAATCCAGTTCTTTTGCCGTTTCCTGCTGCCATTCAAGGTTGTCGATGGTATCGGCCAAAAGGTTTGCTTTTGTGTAATATTCAATAGCCTTGGGTAATTCACCGGCTTCGTTGTACATGTCGCCGTACTGGGTGTAAAACGCCAGCCTGTTGGATGGCGATGATTTTAGCTCATATTTCGGCGCAGCCCTGGCAAAATAGGCTCTGGCAGAATCGGTCCGGTGAAGCTTGGTGAAGATCACACCATAAGCAGCATCAACTACATGTCCGAAACCCATGTCGTTGATAAATTGTTTCAGGTCGGTGCGTTTGTTAAAAAACTCCAGCGCTTTCTCCGGCTGATCGGCTTCCAGGTATTGGTTGAGCAACCCGTTATAAGCCGGCATTCTTAGGGGTGTGTAGTTAAGCGAATCGGCCAGCCGGATAGACTCTTCGAAATAATGCACCGACATTTCAAAACTCTTCTTTTGCACATACAGGTTTCCCAAGCCATATAAGTCCATTGCCCGTTGATATTGCTCGT
>DASVSM010000720.1:0-2601 GCA_036388115.1 Flavisolibacter sp. | reverse complement strand
TCTGCCGGTATTCCCTGTCTACTTTGGCACTTCCGTAACCCGGAATATAGTACTTAACCGGCGTAAATACAATCAGGGCCACCGTTAAGCCTACCAGCAAAACAAATATGCTGCTTAGTGCCACGTACACACTGAACCTTGAAAGTTTAAATGTTACCACCTCTTCATAGGTATCATCATTCATCACCACAAGCCTGTACCGGTTGCGCAACCGCTCCAGGGCACTGCCTGCATCAAGTTTAACCATAAACTGCGTTTAATCCGGCGAAAGGTATAAAAAAAGGGGAACAGATTAACAGACGAACAAGGAATATCAAATGCCGAAGGGGCTCTCCTTCGAAATTCATCTATTTCTTTTTCGTCTGTTCGGTATTCTTGAAATTTACCCGCCCGTTTATACTAAAACGTTTGATTTTCTGTTATTATCCCTTTAGTTTGCGACTGAATGAAAGTGAGAAGCCACATCTATGCCTTTATTGCCATTATCCTGCTTGTAAGTTTTACCAAAACATCGCATGGCCAACCCGGCCATACCATTGATATAAAGAAGGAAAAACCTTACGAAGAACGCAAGCTGAAAGCAGAAAAAACAGGCGAAGGCAAGATCAAGACACCCAAACGCATTTTGCAGAATCTCACCACCCGTTTCAATTACTACTTTAACGCTTCCAATAAGTTCAACGAGATCCTTGACCGGGCAAAAGCGCAGCACAAAGATGACTTCTCACAGCTTCTTCCCTTTTACAACTATAGCCTCGATGTAACAGCAGGCGATAGCCTTCAACTTGATTCTGTCATTTACAAATGCCGCACCGGCATCGTGAACCACGACCTTCGAAATGAATGGATCGACGAACTCTATCTTTTGTGGGCGGCTTCCTGGCACCTCGAAAAAAAACTTGACTCCGCCTCCATGATGCTTCAATTCATCAATTATGCCTATGCACCACAGGAAGAGTACGGCTTTTATACCCACATCGGCACCCGCAAAGAAGGCGCCCAGGAATTGAGCATCGCCACCAAAGAAGATAAAAAATTTCTGCACAGCAATACGTTCAGCCGCAACAACGCCTTTATCTGGCAGATCAGAACACTGATAGAACTGGGAAATTTTGCGTCATCCGGAAGTTTGATCACAACACTAAAAAGAGACCCGGTCTTTCCAAAACGCCTGAACAATGCACTGGAAGAAGCAGAGGCTTACTGGTACTATAAGCAAGGTCGCTGGGACAGTGCGGCTGCTCACCTGATGGAAGCTGTGGATGGTGCAGGAGACAAAGGCGAAAGGGCAAGATGGGAGTACCTGATAGCACAATTACTGGAACGTTCCGGTAAAACCGATGAAGCGGCAAAGTTTTATGCAAAAGCAATTTCTTCTACTAACGATCCTATCCTGGAAGTTTATGGCCGTTTGAATCTTGTTCGCATCAATAAAGATGGCGGCGAAGGCGCCATTGATAAAAACGTAGCGGAACTGTTGAAAATGGCCAGGCGGGATAAATATGAAGAATACCGCGACATCATTTACTATATGGCGGCCCAGATGGAAATGGAACGCAACAACATAGCAGCTGCGCAAGAGCTGCTTATGAAAGGCGCCAGGTATAACAATGGAAACCAGTCTTCCCGCAACAAAGCTTTTTTACAGATAGCCGATGTATCCTTTAAGCAGAAAAAATATGTTCAGGCAGCAGCATTTTACGACAGTGTGCAGGTAAATGACCTGGCGGAAGCAGAATCGCAGCGTGTGTTTCAGCGAAAGCCCCCCTTGCAGCTCATTGCTGAAAATACCCGTGTTGTTGCCAGGCAGGACAGCCTGCAACGAATAGTTGCCATGCCGCAGGAGGAAAGAGAAGACTACATAAAAAAGTTGGTGAAACAACTGCGCAAGCAGCAAGGTTTGAAAGATGAAGGCGCACCTACTGCAGGCAGCCAACCCCTGAACGCCCAACCGGCAGAATTGTTTCCAAACCAAAATAAAGGCGAATGGTATTTTTATAACGCCAATTCCCGCTCACAAGGTGCAGCCCAGTTTAAACAGGTCTGGGGTAACCGTCCAAACGCAGATAACTGGAGACGTTTTGCAGTAGTGAGCCAACAGCCACTGAACAGGGATCCCAATAACCTCCGCGACACCCGTGATCCTGCACAGGCAATAGCAGGTGCCGATAATGCCGAGATTACGTTTGAAAGCCTGTCAGCCAAATTACCCACTACGCCGGCCACGATCAAAATATCAAACGATTCTGTCAGAACCGCTCTGTTCAACCTGGGTACCGCTTTTCTGAATGACCTGGAAGATTACGAATCGGCCATCAATGCATTTGAAGAAATTCGCAGACGTTTTCCGGATGCAGAAAAGATGGATGAAGTGTTGTTTAATTTGTACTATGCCTATACCAAAGCAGGGAACGCAGCACAGGCAGCACAAATAAAAAAGTTATTGCAGGATAAATTTCCTTCGTCCCGATCGGCCGCCATTGCTACCACCGGCAAGGATCCACAGGCCAAATCGGACAACTCCCCGGAAGCCACCAAGGCATACGAGAACGTTTACAACATGTTTATTGAAGGGAGGTTTAACGAGGCAATTACTGCTAA
>DASVSM010000719.1:0-5180 GCA_036388115.1 Flavisolibacter sp. | reverse complement strand
TTTAGGATTATACACTTCGTAGCGGGCCAGGGTCTTCCGTAAATCAGGGTAGTAAACCCAGAAAAGAACTTCTGTCTGGGGCGTTTTGCTTCCAGGTCTTTGAACTTCTTTAACCGGTGCTATTCCAATGATGCGTGGAATCATACGGCTTGATTCGCGGTCAAATACCCACTCTTCTTTTACACGCAGTTTAGTAATTGACTTTGCATCGAACGCTTCCCTCGTAACAATGTATTTTAAAATTTTGTCTGGCTTAACAGGGTCAACAACCGGAGTGGTATCCTGCGGCCCACCTTGTGTTTTTGACTCCATTTCTGCCGAAGTCAAAGGAGTTGTAAACCGCTCGTCTGAAAAAGCAACAACTGAATCCTTTTGAATGGCATTCAGAAGAATGTTGATGAACATCTGGCTTCCATTATCGTCTTCTGCTTCATAACGGAAAGTCTGGTTCATTTTTTCACGAAGGTCTAATTCTCTCCAAACTCTTTCTTTGTACAAGGCATCATCCCAACGTAAATGCTCATAAGGAAGAGGTGTTCTTTCGCTGATAAACGGGTTATCAACAATCCCATCGTTGCGAAGTGACCTTCTTGTTACATTCGGACCTGACCCGGTATCTACTTCGATAGGAATATTCGGATTATAGTTTACCGGCGGCCTCGTGTCATTGTTTTGCTGCGTTTGTTCTTGTGTAGGTGTTGTAGGAGTAGTTTGTCCTCTTCTTCTACCTTGGCGTTGCGCATCAGCCGAAGAAGCGATCAACGTCAGTACCACTGAAAGAACACAGAACTTTATTAGGCGGATTTTCATGTCCAGTTTTTATTTTAAATAATAGACGAGTGAACCCAGTTTGAAAGTTTTTCCGTCCGGACCTCTCGCTCTGAGATTGTCAATAGTTATTGTACGTCCGGGCTTGGAATTCCTGTCAATGATTCTTTTTGCATTGGCGCTCCAGTACGTTCCCTGGCAATCTGCAGTTTCAATATCTCCGTCATCGTTATCCATAGAAAGACTGTAACTAACAACGTCATATTGAATCTCAAATGGAAAGTCTTTAATGTAAGCACCAACACCAGCCTGTGCTCTGAATGCACCAGCATTAATGTTATCACCCGATGCAAAGCTACCTACTGTTCCTGTTGGAGCAGGAATGCTACGTACCCTGAATTTAGAGGCACCAGCTACTTTTCCATCAACCGTTACAGTGATAACTGCTTCTTGTCCCGGGGTTGTTACTTTCACATTGTACTTGCCGGCGCCGATCTTACTTACACTACCGCCGCCTCCGTTGATTGATACTTGAATTCTGTCATCGCCGCCGCCGGAAGCCGCAATGCTTACGGGGTTGTCAACGCCAACATATAATACATTCATTCTGTCAAGGGCAATTGAAGCATTAGCTTGACCTACTGTGTATTCCACGTTAAATGGTCTAGTCTGCTGTTTCCCGTCTTGGTCAACAAAAGAAACTGTTACTGGAATTGTATGATTACCAATGGCGTTTGCAGCAACCTTATAAACAGCCATGCCCTTATCGTTCAGAGGCACATTTGTTCCACCGATAGAAATAGTAGGAAGTTTTGATTTGCTGAATGCACCTAGTCCAGCTGAGATTTCCAATTCCTGGCCTGGCATTAAATATTTTGCATTCTGCCCAACGATAGCTTCAAAGGCATCAAAAATGATCTCGACCTTACCAACTTGCTCATGAATGTGGCTAACAATTCTGTTCTCGGTGGTTTTAACATCATTCTGAAATTTTCTCAGGATTGTAATTGCAGCTACTGTTGGTACCATGTGGAAGTAGGCATCTTCCCATGTTTTTTTATCTTTTCCGAGGCCTCTTGGCATCGATACATCTACTTGCATGGAACGTTCAAATTCGCTTTTCATATCTGGCCTTACCAGCCCTAGCATTGCGGTACGATAGGCTGCCAACTTTTGTTGCAACTCCTTTCCTTTTCCTTCTTTTACCAAGATGCGTGTTGCAATGTCCTGGTTATCTTCTTTGTAAGTAGAATCTTTCTTTTTGGCCGGATCGAAATCCGCAGCTTTCAATATCTGGCCGCGCAAGCTCTCAATGTAGTTATACATGTCATTGGTCAGTTGCTGTGCGCTTTGTGCTTTTGGATACCAGATCTCTGCTTTGGCCTTGCTTGTAGGATCACTCAATTTGGTTTTGAATGACTCCATAATATTGGCCGTCGAAATGTTGATCGTACTGTTGGTTTTGTCAAGGCTATTGTCCACGGTCTTGAAGGCGTTCAAGATCTCTGCTGATACGTTCAGGGCTAACAGGGCTGTTAACACCAGGTACATCAGGTTGATCATCTTCTGCCGCGGCTCTTTAGGAAGTGCCATAATCTATGTTAATTTGCGTTGATGTAAATGTTTGTGGTTAAATTCAATCGGATGTTGGATAGACAATTGCCATTCCTAAAATTATCTCCCCTGCATAGCAGTGAGCATATTACCATAAATGCCATTCAGCTTGGAAAGGTTAGTTGCCAAAGCACCTACTTGCTGTTGCATTTTCTTCGCATCTTCGGCTGTGTTAGCCATAGCAGTAGAAGTTTCTGACAATTTGCCAAATGCATTGTTCAATGCTTTTACGTGGTTGTTGCTTTCCTTTAATTCCAGCTCGTAAATGGTATTCAGAGAAGAAAGGTTTTTTGTCAATACCTGGATTTGGTCGTGAAAAACTCTCGCACCATCCGAAGCCGAATTGAAAGCACCAACTGAATTAGCGGCCGTAACATAAGCATCCTTCACTTGCGTTAAGGCGGTAGTTACTTCTCTTGTTTTCTTTGTATAATCACCAGTTGCAGCTACTACATCAGTGATGTCGTTCATATTGGTGATCGTTGTGTTCAGCTTTTTAAAGCCATCGCTCAGGCGGCTAAGGTTTGCCGGCGTAATATCTGCTTCCATTAAGGCTTTGTCCATTTGATTCAGTACCCTGCCCTGAGGAGTAGCAGATACAGCATCAACTACTGTTTCTTCCGGATGGCCGGCCCCTTTTTCTGCAGGATAAATTAAATATAGAATACCATATAAAAGGAAGATGACTGCTTCTGTGGTTAACCCGATCCAAAGCCATGTTTCTGCATCTGATGCGTGTGTGATTTTACGAAGGGCACCCCAGATTACAAGAGCGGCACCAAAAGAAACGGCTACGTCAACGTACTTACTGATTTTAGGAGGAATAGCAACTGCCATAAATTACTGATTTTTTAGAAATGGTTGATATTAGAGTTTAAGGTTTGACAAATACAAGGGTAAGGAGGTTGCTTTCAACCTCATTACCGCTAAAACGTTTGTTTTTGGAAAATAGTATTAACGACGACCAGTTTGTGCAGGTAAATCAATTACCGTACGGAAGCCGATGTAAGATTTTGCTGTGTCCTGGTAGTCGTAGGTGCGGGTACCTGTTTGCAGGTAATAACCTACGTCCTTCCAGCTACCACCACGAATCACCTTACGCTTCATTTTTGGAGGATCTGTTTCTTTTGCATTGAAGCGTACATCCGGGTTCATGTCATGTTGGAATGTATATGAACCTTCATAATAAATAGACGAGGTCCATTCAGCTACGTTACCACTCATGTTATACAGACCAAAATCATTTGGCCAGTAAGCATCGGCACGTACTGTGTAGAATCCACCATCTTCAGGATAGTTACCACGGCCGGGTTTAAAGTTAGCCAGCAAACATCCCTTTTTATTTCTTAAGTAATAGTTACCCCAGGGGAACATAGATTGAGAACGACCGCCGCGGGCTGCGTACTCCCATTGTGCTTCTGTTGGTAAACGGAAATCAGATTCCTGTACACGGCCCTTTGATTCAAGGAAAGCGTTCAAGTAAAGTGTTCTCCAGTTACAGAAAGCCTCAGCCATTTTCCAGTTCACACCTACTACCGGATAGTTTCCAAAGGCAGGGTGAGAGAAATAGCGTTTGGTCATCGGCTCGTTATAAGAGTACGAGAAGTCACGCATCCAAACCAGGGTATCGGGATAAACTGACACAGGATAGCGTTCCAGGAATTGAGAACGAGGCTTGCCAGGATTCGCGGCCGCCGCTTTCAGGTCAAAGCGTTCAACCTGATAAACAATTTTAGAAGGATCCAATTCTTTTTTGCCGCGAATACGGTCCGGCTCAGGAATGATCATATCGTTCAGTTGCTCAACGATCTTTGGATCATTCCATTTTACAGTTCTCATTTTTGCATAATCAACTGTTTGAGAACCGTCAGCATTATCCTTTACATAAGGAGCGCCTAACTTTTTCGCTGCTACGGAGTCACGAACCCAATGAGTGAACTGACGATACTCATTGTTGGTAATTTCAGTGGCATCCATCCAAAAGCCGCTAATAGATACAGAACGGTTACGGGCACTAAAAGCATACGCAGGATCTTCATCGCTAGGTCCCATGTGAAAGGTACCCTGTGGGATGTAGACCATACCAGGAGGTTTTGGCAGCGTGTAACGTCCGCCCGGCGCAATACCATGCACCTGGCCGTCGTTTGGCAGCATTCCGCCTTTGTCTTTTTTACCGATAATTCCGCAACTGGCCAGCGAAAGAGCTGACAGAGCGATAAGCGTGTAGTATTGGTTTTTCAGCATCATATACTTAGGTATTGGGCAAATATAACTTTTTGCTTTAAAGGACAGGACAAGGTTAAAAAGATTTTTTCTCATTTCCAAGCGTCAAAATTTTTGTTCTGACGTAAGAACAGAAACGGTTGAATATTGTGATTATTGTATGCTCTGTGAATTATTTGAACAGCAATAGGGAGAGCTGTTTATTTAGCGTAATTGCCGTTATCCACTCCACGTAGATTGTCCATGAAAATATGTGGGTTTTACTCCTGCTTTTCTGATGCTTTATAGGAAGAATAATGAATCTTTTTTTGAGCAGGACAAGGCATTTTATCGATCACAGGATTTGGACAGCAATTACCGGCAATCGACTTTGACGGTGGATGAGAAAAAGAAGGTCGGAAAGTCGCTACGGATATCTGCCAATGATAAACACGCATAAAAAATCCCGCCGAAGCGGGATCAGATTTCTTGTGTGGGTTTTATATTCTTTGAACTTTTGCCGACAGGTATTTTTCTAATGCGGCTACCATGGAAGGTGCTTGTGGCTGAGGAGCTTTGATCTCCAGTTGCAAGCC
>DASVSM010000718.1:0-2746 GCA_036388115.1 Flavisolibacter sp. | reverse complement strand
TGATCCTTATTTCCCGTTGCATGCGGCCAGGGAATTGGAAACAGATGTTGCATGGCCTGCCCAATACCTGAGAGCAAAAGAGTAAAAGCAATTTTTAATGGCCAGCGCAGTGAGAACGGATATATTCCTTAATGGAGGATGGAAAGAGTTTTTCTGGTCGCTTCGCTGTTCTGTCCCATAGGGACATTTCGTGGGTTGGAAATTTATGAGAAGGTTTCTATTTGCGTTCAAGCGGAACGCTTTGTACATACTTGGCGTAAAGCACGAGGCCTTCCGCTGGAACGCCAGGTCTTGTAATCAATGGGACTGCTACCCACAAAACGTTCCTACGGAACGAGAAGAGAAAGCAGATCAAGGCGTAAACCGGTGCATAAAAATCTTCAGTCCAACCTGAGAGAAACAAGCTCTTAAAATGGTAATTGTAAAGTTGTATTCAGTAGAAGGTAATCTTGCCAGGTTACTCTTTTTTCTCTTCTTCCTTCTTTTTTCGGCTAAAGAGTTTATCCAAAAACCTGCGTAGCCCTTTCTTTTCTTTTTTTACTTCAGGTTCTGGGGTCGCTGGCTTTAGCACAACCGGCTCAGGTACTTCGTCTACCGTATCTTTTGGAGAAGCATACAACGCTGCCGAATAAACCATCCTGTGATTTTCATTGTCCTTCCAAACAGGTTGCGAAAACGTATCCAGCAAAACATGCTTGTCCATCATGGCCTGCACTACAGCCGGAATCTGTTTTTCTGTCACCCATCTTCCGTCACCACCTAAAAAAAGGTACTCCTTGTTCACCGTATCGAAATAAACATTGGCTTTCGGATAAAAAAAATACTTTGGCGGAGGCGGAGCGGCAGGCACCGTATTCTCGGCCTTGTTATCGCTACAGGAAAAATAAATTATGGAAAAAAGAACAACTACGTAACTGCGCATCATTTAATCTATTCAAAATACATTCCAACCCGGTCTTTATTGGGGACCATTGCTCTGTTCGTTCAGATTTAACTCGTTTAAAAGCTTTCGTGCGGTTGTGTCGCCTCCGTTGGCAGCCTGCGAAAGGTAAAGTCTCGCTCTTGAAAAATTTTTATCGAACACACAGCGTGTATATCCGTTAATACTCATCACTGCCTCGTTCTCCGCAAACATGTACAAAAAGCCAAGCGTCCGTTTGGCGGGAAGGTTGCCGGCATCGCTTGCCCTTCGCAACATCGCAGCAGCTTCATCGCAGCCGATTGCATTATTTTTATTTTGAAGCGCAAGATTAGCCGCACCATAAATAGCTTCCGGCACATTGAAAGGGACCAGAAAATTATAGATCGTCAGTGCTTCTGCCGGCTGATTATTTTGCAAATAGGATGTAGCTGTATTCAGTTGCTCCCTGATCTCTTCTTCAGACGGCACTTTCGGCTGCGTATCCTGTATCTGCTGCCATTCATCCGCGGTCATCAGGTCGACAAGCCTGAGCCAGCCTTTTGATGTTTGTCCTCTGGAATTAGTAAACTCAGTATAAATAAAACCCGCTTCTTCCTGGTAGGCAGTGATCGGGTCATTTTTTGAAAGAAACGCATTCCTGCGGGTGGCTTCATCCGGAGCATTGTGAAAAAAGGTCTTCGCGGCCTTCACCCGGTATTCACCGATGGCTACCAATTGATCGGGTGTTTTGACCGGATTGGTGACCTCCGGCTTTTTTTCTTCCGGTGCTTTCCTCTCCGATTGAATTAAGGCATACGCCAGACCGCTGGCCACCAAAAGTGTCAGGATGAAAGCAATGATCCATGCGTAACTCTTTTTCGGGTTTACGTTGTAATCGTCCTGTCCGGGAATGCGTTCCGGGCCATTGATCACAGGCTGTGTCCTTAACCGTTGCAATTCCACATCCTTTGCCGCCAACTGCTGTTGCAACTGCTGTTTTTCTTTCAGCAGCTTTTCTGCCTGTTGCTGCCAGGCAGCTTCTGAAGGTGAATCAAATTGTGACCGTGAAGTTGTATTCACGCTGTTCACGAAAATATAGTTGTGCAGTTCTATACCATTGGCAAAACGTTCTTCCGGCTTTTTGCGGAGGCAGCGGTAGATCATGCTGAGAAGCCATTCAGGGATCTGCATCTCTCTTCCTTTCTTCTCACTGGGCCAGTTATCGGGAAGATTTTTCCTGCGCAATTCTTTCAGATCAGGCGGCTGTTGTTCCATGTGCGAAACCATCACCAGGTTTCTTGCTGTCTCGCTGGAATCTGTCAACGGAAATGGCACCTGCCCCGCCAGCAATTCAAAAAGGATAATGCCAAAACCGTAAATATCTGTTTGAAAAAAGAGTTGGCCGGCACTTTGCTCCGGCGCCATAAATTCAATGGCACCGGCATGGCGCAAGGAGGTTCTGCGCTGTTCATCGCTCATGGCCGATAAGCCAAAGTCAATGAGCATGTAGTTGCCCGTATGCTTGTTGAACTTGACGTTGTTGCTTTTCATGTCGCCATGCTTTACATCCAGCCGGTGACAATGACCGAGGGCATGCGATAGCTGCTCGGCAACCTTGATGGTTTCTTTGATAGTAAAGACGGGGTCATGTGGCGGCTTCAGGAGTTCTTCCATGTCCGGCCCTTCAATGAATTCCATTTCAATGAAAGGGAACGAACCGGAATCGGTGATACCTGAACTCAGGATCTTCACAACGTTCGGGTTGGGCTCTTCGTTCACCCTTTTCAGCTTCGTAACCTCGTTCTGAAAGGATGTAAAATTTTTATCCTGATCAGTCTCGCTATG
>DASVSM010000717.1:0-3672 GCA_036388115.1 Flavisolibacter sp. | reverse complement strand
AGAAGAAATTTTCTTTATCCTGAACGCCGTTTAAGGTAATGGTATGAATATAATGCGGGCGAAGGTTGCTTACTACAATCCGTGCCTTCATGCCATCGGGCGAAAGTTTTATGCCGGTAATGGGGCATTTAGCAACGTTTACAGGGGGACTTCCATAAACCGCATGATATTTATAAATATAGCTTTCAACAGAGTATGAAGCAATGTCTTCAGCGGTACTTTTATCAGCAGGGCGGGTGAATTCAATTTCAAATCCATCGGGCATTGCCCTTATTGCCCGCATTTCAAACGGGATTTTGTTATTCCAGACCAGTCGCTGAATTCCTTCTGTAGCTTCGCCGGCCGAACCCCATCCACGATTGGTTTCACCAGCTATTAATGAACCATCTTTTGCCCATGCCAAACGCACGATACCCGATTGAAAACCGCTACGGAAAGCCCATGACGCGCCCTGGTATTCACCATTAACTTTTTCCATAAATACGCGGTCGATCATGCTTTGTCCCTGGTCGCCCACCAACAACTGTCCGGAAAAAGGACCAAAACTTCCCTCAGGAATCTTTACAATTTCTGAATTGGAAATTCCTAAAATTCCATGAGGTAACCATACCGCCGGTGTTTGTAATTCGGGAATAAATTTTTTCATCTCGAACTCGGCCATGAATTTTTCGTTCTCAATGTTTGGTGGCTTTACAGGTCTGCCTTCTTTGTCAACATCAAGCCTAGGATCTATTCTTGAAAGAATTTGTTCCTGCCTTACTTTAACAGGCGAGTTAGGAAGGTTAGCCCAAACCAAACCGGCAGGATGACCAAGGAAAGAACCCTTTCTTATTGGCATAATACTACCCGAACCTACCCAGTCTCCCTGGTTGTCGGTATAAAACAATTCACCATCAATCATGCTTATACCACATGGGGAGCGCAAACCGGTAGCCCACGGTTCCATTCTGCCGTCTTCAGATATTTTTAAAGCCCAGCCTCTCCACGGAACCATACTTTTTGGATGCCACCAATCGGGCGGAAAGCCAAGATTTAAGGTAACAAAGAAGGAACCGTCAGGGGCTATTTTTGGACCGAAACTATATTCATGATAATTTCCTGAAACAGGCCAGGCATATACCGTTTCATATACATCCGCTTTTCCGTCCATATCGGTATCAACCAGTTTGGTTAGTTCTCCACGTTGTGCGCAGTAGAGTGCGCCGTCTTTGTACGCTATTCCCAATACCTCGTGCATGCCTGACGCAAACTTTCTAAAGTAAGGTCGCTGGCTGGTAGGATTTTCTACAATAAATACATCTCCGCGGCGGGTAGTAACCCCCAGGTTACCATTTGGTAAGGTGCAAAGTCCGCCTACTTCAAGTATAATACCTTCAGGTGCGGGCACCCGCATAATTTTAAAATAGTCTTCTTCTTTTGCCGATTCTGCCTGCGCCTGCGCTTCCGTACACCATCCTGCTACTACTAGAAGCAGCAGCACGGGAAGGTAATTTTTGAATGAAATATTTTTGAATGAAAAAAGCATACTCTTTATAAATTTAAAAAAGGATAGAATAACTTATTTTGTTTTGAACAGGAACGATCAACTCTTTACGCCCGTTGGAGTCTCTGATTATTGGCTTTGCATTTCCGGCAGTATCCACCTTTAAATACCACGACTTATCATTCATAGTATATAAACCATCCTGCCCTGCTTCTATCGAATTGGCTGTAGCCAGCCGCATGTATAAATTTGCCGGCGCATTTTCAACGGTCACTTCTCTGCGGATGCCCTGGTTATTATCTGTAATCCTGGTTACGTCACTCACTGTTCCGTTATATATCTGGTAACGGAAGGTAGGACGATCATTTACATCTAACACATAGCCTTTAGGACGAAATCCTGTACCGGCTGTATCTTCTACCCAGGCTGCATCAGTAGTGGCAAGTGTTTGTAACGCCATTACCGGCTTACCCAGCTTTAGTATTGATCCTGCAGGGCGTGAAGAGCCATCGCCGCGGGAATGCCACATTGGAGTTGCATCTAAAAACCCACCACGCCAAAGCTGTACAATCATGCCTTTATCCATGTCGTAGGTATAATGAATCTGCTGCGGACTGCCTACATTTATTGCATGCGTTACCCTGATTGTGTCAACATCCATAAAACTTCGCAAAATAGTATTTGCGTTTGCGCCAATCAGTATCGGATCTACCGGTTCGCCTGAGGCTACATTCGCATCGCTGATAACATATTCTCTAATTCCGGGACCACCGATTGCCAGACCAAGTGCAGGTTTTGCAAAATCAAAGATTTTAGAATACAAAAGCTGAAACGGAAGGTCGCCTGTAGGTAGGGTAACCTTCGCCCTGCCTCTACGCTGCCCTAAGGGAATAACCACATTGTTATTTATCGTCATAGAGCCAGTGCCGCCCTGCAGACTTAAATTAAAATTGTACTCCCCCGGCTCTTTTACCCGCAACGTTCCGGTATAACGGATTAAAAACTCATTTTCGAGATTACTTACATTAGATGAGAGTATTACGGATGTTCCCTCCGCATCGGGTGGAAGTTTTTTGTAGTCAGGCTCAGTTTCGTATTTGCCCTTATAAATGGAATACTTAAGGTCTAACAATTCGGGACGAGGCTTATCGTAACCGGTTACGATAATGTTTTTAAAAGCTACCGACCCATGATCGCCCTGAAAACGGATAGGACCTAATGCCACTTCATCGTTATTTAGCGCGCCGCGGGTAGGACCGGAAAGCTCAACATTTTCATGAATAGAAACGCCGTTTAGTTCTACACGCAGTATTTTGGCATTTTCCGTTTTCGTTCCTACGGCATCGAAGCGCGGAGCGAGAAAAGAAATTTTTATATGTTGCCATAAACCCGGTGCCCGGCTAACATTCTGCCGCGGAGCATGTCCTTCGTAACCTTGTCCCACGGTTTTGGTGTCATTCCAACGCTCGTAAATACCACCGTTATCGCCTGCCTTTGGGTTGGTAACACCCCAACTGTCAAACAATTGTATTTCGTAGCGACCCTGCATGTATATGCCGGAATTAGAACCGGCAGCCAGCATATAATCCAACTCCAGATCAAGATCGCCGTGTTTTAAGGTAGAATTGAGGTCGTGCCCGGTATTATTAAAATCGGTAACATTGGCTAAAACACCTGTTCCGGGGGTGGTTGTAAGGTTGGCTTTTTTGGTAAAGTCAGCCTGTGCACCGCCTGCAATTTTCCAGGTTGTTTTTGAACCGGGCGTTTCAAAAAAAGAAAGATCAGAAAGTGGAAGGGTTTGGGCAAATAATAATTGTGGACCCAACGCACATACCAGAACAATAACCGACCGCAAACAGCTTGTGGTTACCAGCTTGCGGTGAGATCGAAAAGCAGAATACTTCATTGTTTTAAAAATCATAATTTAAGTTGAAAAAACACTTTTACTACAAAAATCGGTGGGATATTAACAATAACGCCCGGCAGAAATTACAGGCTTACTATTTACAACAGACAGGTAAAAATTGAGAACGGAGAAGCGAAGCATATATGGCAAATTTGTATGATTGAGGCAGCTGCCCGAATAAAAAGGAAAGTTATTCATTTACTTAATATCAACGCCAAATATTGCATCATAAAAAGCTGTCTAAAATTATTGCTTATGCTTCTTTTTTTTTGTAACCGGCAGA
>DASVSM010000716.1:0-2564 GCA_036388115.1 Flavisolibacter sp. | reverse complement strand
TTTAAATGTTGAATTCTTCAGCAAAGGCTTGCTCCAACTCCATAGCTCTTTTAAAGGTGCCACGGCCCTGCTCACGGCAAAATCAAACTTCCTGTTTTTGATCTCTTCGGCACGGGTGTGCTGTGTTGTGATATTATTCAGTCCAATTGCTTCTTTTACTGCGTCAATGATCTTTAGTTTTTTATTGATGCTATCAACCAAATGAAACCTGACCTGGGGAAAGAATATAGCCAATGGCACACCTGGAAAACCACCACCTGTGCCAATGTCAATAATCTCCGCACCTGCCGGGAAATCAAACATAGCAGCAATGCTTAGCGAATGCAGCACGTGTTTCTCGTAGAGGCTATCGATATCCTTTCGGGAGATGACATTGATCTTCGCATTCCACTCTTTATACAGCTCATCCAGCGCCTTAAACTGGCTAAGCTGCTTATCAGTAAAATCAGAGAAGTATTTGAGAATAACATCCATGCAGCAAAGATAGCCGCCTCAATTCCAAGTCTTTCTCGGCTTTTTCCATAGCGATGTGGCAAAAAGCAGGTAATAAAAAAACTGCCAGATATCCCATAAAATAAAAAGCGGGAAGAGGTCCAGCTCACCTAACTTTTTCATGGCTTTATTCCAGATGATGGCCAAGACAATGAACCGTACAACCAGGGGAATTAAGGCATAGCGCCAGTCAAAAAAGATAAGTGACGCGATAAACAGCGGATAGAAAAAGAAAAAACTTGCCGTATAAAGCCCGAGGAGAAATTTGTGTGAAGCCTTGTAAAATTTACCGGTAGAGTAATGTCGCTTTTTCTGGCGCATCCAGTCTTTCCATGTTTCTTTCGGCGCCGAAAGCGTGAAGGCATCCGGATCTAATACCACGGCTGTATTGTGCTTAGTTGCCACCTGGTTGATGAATAAATCGTCATCACCACTTGGAATATGGTTGATGGAAGAAAAACCCTTGTTGCGAAAGAAGAGTCCCTTTTTATAAGCAAGGTTTCGCCCCACCCCCATGTACGGCTTTCCGGCCAGCGCATAACTGAAATATTGCAGCGCTGTATGAAAGGTTTCAAATCGAATGACCTTGTTTAAAAAGCCCGGTGCTTTTTTATAGGCGCCATAACCCAGTGCCACTTCCACCCCGTTGTTGAAAGCATCCTGCATTTTATACACCCAATGCTCGGAGGAAGGAACACAATCGGCATCTGTTAGCAGTATTACTTCGTGTTTTGCTTCTTTAATGCCAATTGACAAAGGATATTTTTTACCTGCAATCAGCTTTGCCTCCTGTGTCAGGTCAATGACCTGAAGCTTTTTGAATGTTTTTTTGAGTTCGGCCAGGATGTATTTGGTATCGTCAAATGAATTGTCGTTTACAACGATCACCTCGTGGGTTGATGGATATTCCTGCACGAGAATGCCGGGCAGGTTACGGGCAAGGTTTTCGTCTTCGTCCCGTGCACAAATGATGACAGATACAGGATGCTGCTGTGACTGTTGCTTACCTGACGGCTTATAAAAAGCAACGCGACGGAAAAAGTAGAGGTAGTAAAACAGTTGCACACATGCAATCGCCACAAATGCATAAAAAACAAAAGCTCCCCAGCTCATAAGCATAACGGCGAAGATAAGGAAAGGGTGGCCTCTACTTCGGTGCTCTCCGGTACAAATAATAAGCAACCACCGTAAAAAGCAGGTTGGGCATCCATGCAGCAATTAAAGGAGGAAAATTGCTCTTCGTAGCAAACACCGTTGAAAAGCGGTCGGACAAGATAAACACGGCGGCAATTACAATACCTATAGCCAAATGCAACCCGCTACCTCCTCTTGTTTTTCTGCCGGCAATAATGGCCCCAATCATTGTTAACAGCAAAACTGTAAATGGCGTGGCGCTTCTGCGACTTAATTCCACTTTTAATGGGGCCAGCCCTTCGGTTGCCCGTTGTTCCTCCAGTTGAATAAAACGGGCCAGCTCGCCGGTAGTAAGCTTGTCCTTCAGGTATTCATCTTTGCGCAATTCAGCAGGACGCAGGTTCAGGGAAATATTTTTTGAAGGAGTAGTGGTCACGATTTCCTTCATGCTTTCAATATTGCGTTCAACAACGTTTGTCAGCTTCCAGTTTCTTTTGGTGGAATCCCATTCCAGGCGGTCGGCCCGCAGGTTATAAAAAACCTTGTTGTTACGGATCTTCTCCATAAAAAATCCGTTAGCCGACTTGCTTGTTGCATCAAAATACTTGATACCAACATAGGTGATCGAATCCAGCCGCTTGTAAAAGCAGGTAGCACAGCCTGCCGACTGCGTGCTGGAAGGCTGGCCGGCGTTCAGGTATTTTGTTTCAAAATCACCCCTTATTTCATTTGCTTTCGGAATGGCAAACATGTTAGCAAAAAGAAGTACCAACCCTAAAACAGTTCCGCCAATCAGGTAGGGACGCAGCCAGCGGTTGTAAGTGGTGCCGGTGGCTAAGATGGCAATCACCTCGGAGCGAAGCGCCATCTTAGAAGTGAAAAAAATGACGGCAATAAATACAAAAAGCGGGAAAAGGAGGCTCCAGATATAAGGAACA
>DASVSM010000715.1:0-2054 GCA_036388115.1 Flavisolibacter sp. | reverse complement strand
CATCCACAGTTACTGTGTCAAATGCATATTCCTGCAGGTAGAAGTTTAATTCGCTTCTTTCGATCCGGGATAAGTCTTGGTGATTTTCCAGTCTGGTTAGTGCAGAATGAATGTCTTTCCGGTCTAGTGGCAGCTGAAAATCCTGCCATTGAATAAATCCTTTTTGTGCCATCCGGTACAGGTAGTCATACACAGTGGTTTGACGGGACTCATTGATCTGGCAAAAGCACGTTGTTATTGCCCCAAGTATAAAAAACAAGAGCAGGCATTTTCTCATGACGTAGTTCCTCATAAAACATCACCGGTTTTCCGCACGAATAAGAATTGCATCATCTGT
Source organism: Flavisolibacter sp. (assembly GCA_036388115.1). Lineage (GTDB taxonomy): Bacteria > Bacteroidota > Bacteroidia > Chitinophagales > Chitinophagaceae > Flavisolibacter. Next base: position 1,717 of record DASVSM010000715.1, on the reverse strand, counting down.
GGGTTTTTCGATTGGCAAAATTCAGTGTTTCCGTTGATATTCAAAGAACTAATCCTGATTTAAGATTCCTGTGTGGTCGGCAATAATTTACCTGGGTTTTGTTATGGTAGTAGGAAGCCCTGCAAGAATCATCAGGCAATTGGAGGGCCATATTATAAGCCATAATTCTCTATCTTTTCCGCATGATAAAAGCGTTTCTTTTTCTGTGCAGCTTTGTTACCATTACGGCAGCCGCACAACAGGTTCAGGTTTCTGCTAACATTCAAAAAGCAATGAACCGGATTGATACTAATACAATCCGTTCGCACATTGCCTACCTGGCTGATGATAAATTAAAGGGTCGTTTACCAGGAACAGAAGGCTACCAGATGGCGGTTGAGTATGTTTCCGGTCAATTAAAACAAATCGGCATTGCACCCGGTGGCGATAACGGTGCCTATACACAAAAGTTGATCATTCGCAAAGCCACCCTAAACAATGCCTCCCCGGTGGCGATATTAAAAGATGCAGCCGGGAACACTGACTCGCTGACCTTTATCAAAGATTTTATTCCAACGCCACACCCGCTAAAAGCGCAAACATCTGCCGAAGGGCCTCTGGTGTTTGTGGGCTATGGTGTTGATATACCGGGCGGCTATTCAGATTATAACGGCGCGGATGTAAAAGGAAAAATCGTGGTGATGGTGAATAGTGCACCTCCCGGACTGCTTTCTACGTTAACAGCGCATTTTTCAAACGTAGGGAATAAGCTCAATACGGCTTTCGGAAAAGGGGCAACAGGTGCTATTGTCATTGATTTAAATGCACGGCCTTCTGCCAATCCTAGCCCTGTGTTTCAATACAACGTTGCCCTGAACCCGGCCAAAACGGAAGCATACAGTCGCCGCTTTGCCGGTACACTGCAAATGGTACTTACAGGCAACCAAAGTCTTCTTCGGCGGCTGTTTTTAAACTCCGATAAAAATATGGAGCAGGTGCTGGCAGGCATAAAGGCCGGCAAGCCATCTTCGTTTGTGCTGCCTTATTCCATCAATGCTTCTTATACAACAACCCACAGCGATTTTGAAAGCTACAATGTGGTAGGATTGATACCCGGATCGGATGCAAAGCTGAAGAGCGAATATGTTGTTCATTCCGCACATCTCGATCATCTGGGAATCGGAAGGCCCGTTAACGGCGATTCCATTTACAACGGTGCACACGATAATGCTTCAGGAATTGCATCGTTGCTGGAGATTGCAAGAATTTATAAAACATCCAATGCAAAACCGAAACGTTCCGTGTTGATCGTGATGGTGACAGGCGAAGAGATGGGCCTGATCGGATCTTCTTATTTCGCTGCTAACCCTACGGTGCCCAAAGCTTCCATTGTTGCCGATGTGAACACCGATATGCCAACCGTGATTGCGCCGTTGTTATCCGTTGTGCCACTGGGCGCCGAACACTCCACCATCATGAACCACGTACAATTTGCAGCAAAACATTTGGGGTTGAATGTGGAAAAAGATCCCGAACCAGCCGAGAACCGTTTTGTCCGCAGCGACCAATACAGTTTTGTCATGAATGGCATTCCGGCTTTACATATCAAGTATGGTAATAAAACAAATATCCCCGGTTTTGATATGGTGAAGTTTGTGAAAGAATGGAGGGCCAAATACTATCACCAGGCTGCCGATGGCATGGATGGAATCTTCAATTTTACCGCGGCAAAAACGTA
>DASVSM010000714.1:0-1706 GCA_036388115.1 Flavisolibacter sp. | reverse complement strand
TTTTGATTTCAAACGTCACAGTTTAAAAGCGAACAATCATCTGAAATGTCACTACAAGATAATTAGGACACTACTGCCCGACCTCCTTCTCCTTCAGGAAAAGGACCGGGGATGAGGTCTCGCTGCATGAAAAGATACCGTACAAGTGAGTGACACAACAGAAGCAATATTGAAAAACTACTGCTGGTCCCCCAATAAAAATATTAGAAACGCAATCACCATCATGAATATTCTTGATAACATTATAGCGGCAAAAAAAATTGAGGTGCAGCAAAAAAAAGAGTTGCTGCCCATCGAAGATTTGAAAACATTTCCTTATTACAACGCTGCATGTAATTCGCTCGTTACCCAGTTACTTGCCGAAGGCGCAACGGGAATTATTGCAGAATTTAAGCGAAAGTCACCATCAAAAGGAGTCATCAACGCAGATGTGCAAATCGGTCCGGTGGTGGAAGCATACGATGCGCATGGCGCTTCCGGCATTTCAATTCTTACCGACGAAAACTATTTTGGCGGCTCGAATGAAGACGTGATGTATGCCCGGGATATTGTTTCTGTACCCATTTTACGCAAAGATTTTATTATAGATGAATACCAGATTATAGAGGCAAAAGCCATTGGTGCAAGTGTGATTCTGCTTATTGCCGCCAACCTAACTCCCCAACGCGTAAAGGAACTGGCGCTGTACGCAAAACGGCACAATTTAGAGGTTCTGTTGGAGATTCATAACGAGGATGAGTTGCAGCACATTTGTACGGAAGTTGACATTGTGGGCGTAAACAATCGCGATTTAAAAACTTTTACGGTAGATGTGAACCGTTCTGTAGAATTAAGTGGAAAAATACCGGCTGATAAATTAAAGATTTCGGAGAGTGGAATACATGATGTTGATACTATCATTAACTTGAGGCAGCACGGCTTTAAAGGCTTTCTTATTGGAGAAAGTTTTATGAAGCATGCCGACCCTGCGATTGCTTTTGCTGATTTTGTCAATGCCCTGAAAGCTGCATCTAAAACGCAGATGGAAGGGTAAAAAACGTAATAATGCAAGCAAAAGAAGATGTTCCTCAAAACCTGGAAACACTTGGTTACAAAGCTCCCCGAATTAAAGTTTGCGGCATGACCCAGCTAAAGCAATTGCACCAGTTGGGCGAAATGGGTGTTCAGTTTGCAGGTATGATTTTCTATCATAAGTCACCCCGTTTTGTTATGCGTCATTTGAAAGGACACGAGGTAAAGAAGGCGAAGCTGAAGGTGTTTAAAATAGGGGTGTTTGTAAATGCGTCGTACGATGAGGTGATGAATCACGTAGATAATTTCGGTTTGGATATGGTACAATTGCATGGCAACGAAACGCCGTTTTATTGTTCGCGACTGTCCGATTACATTTCGGTCATCAAAGCTTTTCGGATTACTGAAACCGACCAGGTGGACTGGAAAACCAAAGACTTTTACGCCGACACAGACATGTATATGTTCGACACAGAAGGCGAAGGCTACGGTGGAACAGGTAAAAAATTCAACTGGGCAAAACTAAAAGGTACGAACATGAACAAGCCGTTTTTCTTAAGCGGCGGCATAGAACCCGGTGATGGCGAAAGCATAAAGGAATTTGTAAAAGAGCCCGTCGCTAAAAACCTTTTTGCGGTTGATATAAACAGTCGTTTCGAGGTATCGCCCGGCGTTAAGGATATGGACAAGGTTAA
>DASVSM010000713.1:0-10009 GCA_036388115.1 Flavisolibacter sp. | reverse complement strand
TATTCATTGCCTACATCCCGGCTGAACTTGTTATCCCTCATCTCCGGAACAAACTTTTCGTAGTCGTAAGAAATGATCTGTGGTTCACCCATTTTGAGGAAAGAGCCGCTGTCAATTTTGTAAGGGAAAGAAGCTTGCTTAAAATCCTGTGTATAGCCATGCCATAACAGTTCTTCCGGGTCACCGTTGCCACTCATGGCTTCGTTGTAAACGGTGAGCATGTAGCCATCTTGTTTATACCTGGCGAAGTGCGGGTTGTTTAGAATTTTTTCCCTGTCCACAAACCCGGTTTGCACAGCAAATTTTAGATAGTCGTACATTTTTTCGGAGCTGTCCATTTCGGCATAGCAACTTGCCTGCTTAAACAGCACACTGCCCAATGGCGTAAAATCCATGCTTTCCGCCATCTCAAAGGATCGAAGCGCTTCATTCCAATCCTTGGTCTGCAGATAAGCATTTCCCAGTTCGTAATAAGTATTTGCCGAAGGATAGATTCGTAATGATTGCATGAAAGCAGTAATAGCCGCCTTTGCTTTTTTCCCGTTCTTCAACAGATCAATGCCTTTCAGGAAAACAGCTTTGCTGCTATCGGCTTGTGCCGCGGAAACGGTGTTCAGAAAACTTCGTAACGAATCTTTGTTGAAGACTGCATTTTTGTCAAGATAAGTGATGGCAATGGGTTGCTTTTGTTCTTTGCAGCTGATGAGTATAACCACTGCCAAAGAAAGAAGGAGAGCTCTCATAAATTGGTTTGATACAGAAAGGTAAGCAATGTTTAGAGTTCGCTGTTAGGTGTTTAGAGTTTCGTGTCATGCCGGATGCTTTCTCTTCTTTCTCGATTGTTGTAAAAATACCATGCACTCAGCATGGTATGTTGTTGACCTCTAGACGCGTTTATCCCAACTGATCTATACTTAACTTCACGCCTCAAAGGTTTATTTTTCATGCAGACAGATTTTTTAGTCATTGGCTCCGGAATTGCTGGTCTTACTTATGCACTAAAAGTGGCGCAACATTGTCCCGATAAAAAAATAACCATTATCACCAAAGCCGCCCCCGACGAAACCAATACCAAGTATGCGCAGGGTGGCGTGGCAGTGGTGAATGATACGGAAAACGATTCCTTTGCGAAGCATATAGAAGACACCCTGATTGCCGGCGACGGTTTATGCAACGAGGAGGTAGTAGAGATTGTGGTGAAAGAAGGACCTGCACGTATTCAGGAGATCATTGAATGGGGCGCACAGTTTGACAAAGATCCGGATGGTGATTACCGGCTGGGAAAAGAAGGCGGCCACTCCGAATTTCGCATTCTTCATCACAAAGATGTAACAGGGAAAGAAATGGAAAGGGCTTTATTGGAAGCCGTCAGGCGTTCGCCTAACATTACCTTACTCAATCATCTTTTTGTAATTGATGTGATCACCCAACATCATCTTGGTTATCTCGTTACCAAGTCCACACCGGACATTTGTTGTTACGGCGTTTATGTATTGAATGCACAATCAAATCGCATTGAAAAAATTGTTTCAAAAACAACGCTGCTTGCAACTGGCGGAAACGGACAGGTTTACCGCACCACCACCAATCCTTATATCGCGACAGGCGACGGTGTAGCAATGGTGTACAGGGCCAAAGGACGGATTGAGAACATGGAGTTTATCCAGTTCCATCCAACTGCTTTGTACGAGGCTGGTAAAAGAGGCCAGGCATTTTTAATTACAGAAGCTGTACGCGGAGACGGAGGTATTCTTCGGAATGCTGCTGGCGAAGCCTTCATGGAACGATATGATGAACGTAAGGACCTTGCTCCGCGGGATATTGTAGCCCGTGCGATTGATAACGAAATGAAGATTGGCGGTACAGAACATATTTATCTTGACTGCCGTCACATGGATATGGAAAAGTTCAAAGAACACTTCCCTAATATTTATGAAAAATGTTTGTCCATAGGCATTGATGTAGCGGTGCAGATGATACCCGTTGCCCCGGCCGCCCATTATAGCTGCGGAGGCATTAAAACCGATGAGCAGGGCAGGAGCTCTATTAAAAATTTATATGCCTGCGGCGAATGTGCCAGCACGGGTTTGCATGGCGCCAATCGGTTAGCGTCAAATTCTTTGTTGGAAGCCATGGTGTTCGCACACCGTTGTTATGTTGATGCCGTCAGCAGAGTTGATACTGACAGCTCCCTCCCTGATATCCCGGATTGGAAAGCAGAGGGAACAAGAGAGCCGAAGGAAATGATCCTTATTACGCAAAGCCTGAAAGAACTGCAGCAGGTGATGAGCGATTATGTTGGTATCGTTCGTAATAATGTTCGTTTGCAAAGGGCACTGAAACGGATTGATCTTTTGTTTGATGAAACAGAAGACTTGTATCAAACCACAACGGTTTCGCCGCAGCTATTGGAGTTAAGAAATATGATTAGCGTGGGCTATTTAATCGTTAAGGGAGCAGCCTTCCGTAAGGAAAGCCGCGGGCTGCATTATAACACGGATTATCCGGCGAAAGCAGACCTGGTTCAGAATATTGTGCTTTAGGCCGGTTTTAGCCGGTAAAAGAGATGGAGGCATATATCTTTGCACTGCCTATGTATTACCTCGTGTATGGCCCATTGTACTTGTTGTCGCTTCTTCCCCTGCGTATTCTATACCTGTTTTCAGATGTAGCTTACTTTTTTGTTTACTATGTTATTGGATACCGGAAAGAAGTTGTGTACCACAATTTGTCAATCGCTTTTCCCAATAAAACAGAAGCGGGAAGGAAAAAAATTGCAAAGAGGTTCTACCGGAATTTTGCCGATAGCTTTATCGAAACCATCAAAGCCTTCACTGCTTCTCACCAATTTATTCGCGAACGTTTTACGGGTGATTTTTCTGTTTTTGAAGATCTCTACAAAAAAGGAGTACAAAAAGTACAGCTTCATTCCGGCCACAACTTTAACTGGGAGTACGCTAACCTTGGTATTCCGTTGCATCTTGTCTATCCGTTGTTGACAGTTTATATGCCCATCTCCAATAAAACCTTTGAGGGCATCTTTTACAAGATGCGGGCAAAAACAGGGGCCAAACTATTATCCGCATTAAACATCCGTTCTGAAATTCTTCCTTACCGGAATGAGAAATATGTTCTTGCACTGGTTGCCGATCAAAACCCAGGCGATCCGCGAAATGCTTTTTGGGTCAACTTTTTTGGTCGTCCTACACCTTTTGTCCGGGCACCGGAAAACGGGGCACGACGAGGTAACATCCCGGTTGTTTTCTGCTATTTTAAAAAAGTAAAAAGAGGGTATTACCAGATCTATTTTCAGTTGGGTGAAGAAAATCCTTCTACCACCAAAGTAGGAGAGTTGACAAAAAGGTATGCAGATTTTTTGCAGTGGTCAATTGAACAACAGCCGGAAAATTGGCTTTGGAGCCACCGCCGCTGGAAGTGGGAGTGGAAAGAAGAATACGGAAGGGTGCTTGGCTGATCTACCAGATGCCTGATTTGCGCAATGCCTCTACCTTGTTATGAGCACCCAGTTTTTTATAAGCGTTTTTAATATGCTTTCTCGCTGTTTCCATTGTAATTGAAAGTCGTTCAGCAATCTGTTTCTGTTTTAATCCTCGGGCTATTAACTCCAATACATCCCTCTCTCTTGGTGTTAATGGACTATCACTGATGATTCCGTTAGGTGTAATTATAAGTGGCATAGTTGGTTTCTCTGTTTTGATAAAGGTCAGAAAACAGTTTGAAATAAAAATACCCCTTTTGGGGTAGATATTGCAGCGATATAAAATTTTGTAATAATATCTACCCCAAAAATGAAGGCTTGTTTCTGTCTTTGTTACGATAGCTCTAAAAAGCAAAAAGGGAAACATAGACATGTCTCCCTTTTTCGTACAACTAAGAATAAAAACAATTGATTTTTTCTCTTCTATAAAGAGAATGTAAACCGTTACAAATCTCAAAGAAAGAAATTGGAAAAACAATACCTATTTCGGGGTATATGGAACCGAGCAATGCAGTTCGGTGCTTCGAAACGAATCTTAATTCAACACACTTTTTTCTTTTTCTACAGTAATTTTTTCCTGCTCCTGAATTTTTGCCCACCCGCCTGTAACATTCCGCAGGTTGTGAATGCCCTGTCGCTTTAATAGCGAAGCGGCAATTACGCTGCGATAGCCACCGGCACAGTGCACATAAATATTTTGATCTTCTTCAAACTGCGCCATGAGTGCCGGATCAATCATATCATTCAATGGAAGACTGATGGCCCCTTTTACGTGTCCACCTGCAAACTCCGCAGTACGACGTACATCCACAACCACAAGATTCGGGTCGAATGGGATATCCATTGCTAACTCGTCGGCTTCCACATCAATGATCATATCCAAACCTTCACCAGCGCTTTTCCAGGCCTCAATGCCACCCTTTAAATAGCCAACAACATTGCTGAAGCCAACCCTGGCAAGACGGGTCACGGTTTCTTTTTCCATGCCCGGTTCACATATCAAAACAATCTCTTTATCAAAGGGCAGTAGACTTCCTGCCCATTCGGCAAAACGTCCTTCTAAACCAATAAAAAAAGAATCAGGAATAAAGCCTGGAGTAAACTCAGAAGCAGGCCTTGTATCAACAATCACAATCTCTTTTTTGATGTAAGCTTTCAGGTCTTCAACAGTTAGCGGCGTAAGGCCTCGTTCTAAAATGTCAGCAATACTGTCGTAACCTTCTTTATTGATCTTTGCATTGATGGGGAAATATTGTGGCGGGGCTAAAAGACCTTCAGTTACGACTTTAATGAATTCATCTTTATTCATTGCCTGCAGAGCATAATTGGTTTGCTTTTCTTCACCAATAGTGCTTACCGTATTAGGGCCTAAATTTTTACCGCAAGCGCTGCCGGGACCATGCGCAGGATAAACGATCACGTTATCTTCAAGCGGAACTATTTTGGTTTGTAAACTATCATACAGCATTCCTGCCAGTTCATTCATTGTTAGTTCTTCACCTTTTTGCGCCAGGTCAGGACGGCCTACATCGCCAACAAACAAAGTATCACCTGTAAACACACAATGGTTTTTGCCTTCCTCGTCCTTCAATAAATAACAGGTAGATTCAAGTGTATGACCCGGTGTATGCAGTGTTTCAATAGATAGTTTGCCAAGCTGGAAAACCTCGCCGTCTTTTGCCACCTGAACGGCAAAAGCAGTTTCGGTACCAGGGCCGTAAACGATGGTAGCGCCGGTAGCTTTTGCCAGGTCTAAATGCCCGCTGACAAAGTCAGCATGGAAATGTGTTTCGAAGATGTATTTGATAGTGGCGTTACGTTCCTTAGCGAGTTGGATGTAGGCATCAATGTCACGTAGCGGATCAACAACAGCTGCTTCGCCCTGACTCTCGATAAAGTAAGCTGCTTCACTAAGACAACTTGTGTATAGCTGTTTAACGAACATAAAAATTCCTTTAGCGGCAAAAATAAACCATTCGCCACTAAAGGAAAGGTGAAGAAAGTAGACCTTATTTCAACAGCTCTTGCGCAATCTTATGCACGTCTGCCAGGCGGTTGTGGTTCACTGAATAGTAAATGAATTTACCATCACGTTCAGTAGTTACAAAACCGGCTTTGCGCAAAATAGCTAAGTGCTGCGAGGCCACAGATTGCTCAAGCCGAAGCTTTACATAAATCTGTGTAACGGTAATTTTACCGTTTTGATTGATGAATTTTATAATCTGCTGGCGAAGTTTATGGTTGATGGCTCTGAAAACAAGGGCCGCTTTTTTAAGCTGAATGGCATCAATCTTTAGTTCGTCTTTTGCAGATACTGCTTTTTCCGTGATCATAGATACTTGTTCCTTATTTTAGTTGTAGTAATCGACGCAATTTAACCATAAGTCGCTCAACATAGTATGATAAACTCCTCTATAAGGGAAAGTTTTAATAAATCTTTTTAGAAACAGATGAGTGGAAATCCTTACCGTAGAATGGTTCGGTGTATGCAAGATCTGAAAATTTAACAGCATCAAATTTTTTTGCCGAAAGAATTGCCATATCTGCGGCCGAAGTTTCAACAGATAGAAAAATGGCATGTTTATGTCGGATGACAGAACTTGCTTTTTCAATTCCATTACCCAAAAAACAGATTGTGTGTTCTGCAAGCCTGTCACTGAATGACGCCTCGTCTAAAATAAGATTTGTTGACGGCGACACTTCTTGCAATGAACGATCATATAATGCGGTAAAAACTTCCATTCGGCGCGCATCAATCATAGGGCACAATAGATCAGTACTAACTGCACCGGCAGACGCTGCTATCAGCTGCAACGTGTTGATTGTAATCAGCGGAATATTCAGCGCATAACACAAACCTTTGGCAGCCGCCATTCCCACACGCAAACCAGTGTAAGAACCCGGCCCCGCGCTGATAGCAATTCCCTGGACTTGCTTTAAAGAAACATCTTGCTGGCGCAATAGCTGTTCAATAGCAACATGCAGCCAGGATGCAGAGTCTTTTCCGGAAGGGTTAAATGAAACGCCTAAAATTTTTTCACCGTCAGTTAAACAAATTGATGCTGATTGCACAGCTGTATCAATGTTCAGAAGCAAAGCCATGTTGGCAAGATAGAAAATAAGTCAACAATGAATAAACAAGCATTAGCAAGAAGTGCAATTATGCTATTAAAGCTGATAACGGAAAGGATTAGTTGTAGAGCAAGTAGCTTTTAGAATGTGCACTATCGTGGAGTATAAATAGTGCCATCCTTTATAAACAAAAAGGCCCGCCCTAAAAAGAGCCGGCCGTTGCTAACCTATGAAAAACACCAAGCTCAAATATAGGTGAAAATTAATTTGAGAACAACTTGGAATTTTTTCCTTTGTCAGCACGGCGCTCTGGGCGTTCCTGGCGACGATCATTGATCTCCTCCCTTACGGATTTGATAAAATCTCTTTCATGATCAAAAACCTCGTTGCTGCGCTTTTCACCGATGATCGGTTTAAACTGATCGCGATAACGAACGCGGATGTCAACAACTTTTTGCTGCAAGTCTAAACCGGTTTCTCCTTTGCTTTTGGACTCCCGGTTTGTTTGCCTGAGTTCTTTCAGATAGTTGAGAAAAACCGGTTGAAATTTTTCTGCTTCGACTCTGCTTAAACCCAGTTTATTCTGAATGTATTGAATCATCTTTTCACGGATCTTTCCTTCTCCTCCCTGTTCATCCTGGGCGAGCAAAGATTGCGTGGCAAAAAAGAAAAATAATATGTAGATAAATCTTTTCATTGTTAATCGGTTATCAGGAATTCATCATCAGCTGTTGGTATGGCAGACAGAAACCTCTCCATTTCACTAGTTGACACGTCTTTCAGCAACTCTTCAACGTTTACCTTACCAGCATTCTTTGGTTGTTTGGCTGATTCTTTTGCCGCATCCGTCTCAATAGTTTCAATAAACGCTTCCAGTTCTTTTGTGCTGACTTGTTTAATTTCTTTTGTGCCCGGCCGCTTATTATTGGCAACCAGGTTTTGGGCGGTATCAACTGAACGCCGATTTACTAAAGGAGCGATTCTATCGCTTTTATTTGACAACAACTGGTACCCTCCAAAAAACAGGGCGCCTATTACAGCAGCAGCAGAAGCCACTCTCATCCAGGAACGGGCAAAAAGTGGTACTACCTTAACTTTTGGTGTTGCCACCTTGCTTATAATTTGATCCGGAAGACTTTCAAAATAGCCCTGCGGTAGCGTAAAAGGCATTGCTTTACCAATGGCGGTTAAAACAAAAGAATCCTCTGTTTCCTTGCGCAACGCTTCAAGACCAGCCGCATTTTCCTCGAAATAAGAAAGCGGTACGGAGTAAGGCATTCGCTTAGGGATACCGGCCAGCAGGGGAGAGATCTCATCAAGCTCAGCCTGAACGTCACCCTCGCTGCTTTTCACTTTCGCCAAAATAGTAGCAGCAAGCCCTTCAAAATAACCGTCTGGTACCGAAAAGGGTTGGTTACTATTGACTGGCAGGCTGCTTTCAAGGCCTCTTAATTCATCCTGTATATTTTTTTGGCTACTCATTCCGGGTTGTACGACCTTGTCAGGTACTCAAAGTTTAATGGTTTTTGATGAAGTCTTCGATTTTTTTAACCGCATGATGATAGCTGGCTTTCAGCGCCCCTTCACTGGTTTCAAGCACCCGGCTCATTTCTTCATAGGGCATTTCATCGTAATAACGAAGCGTAAAAACAACTCTTTGTTTGTCCGGCAACTGTTGAATTGCCAACTGTAATTTCCATTCAAGCCGGTTGGGGTCGAAGTGTTTATCTGCTTTGATTTTGTTGCTCAGGCCGGTTTCCACATCACTCAAACTGACAGCCGCTCTCTTCTTTTGATTTTCCAGAAACGTGAGGCTTTCATTCGTGCCAATGCGGTAAAGCCAAGTATAAAGCTGCGATTCCTGTTTAAAATTTTCTAAGCCATTCCATACCCGTATGAATACATTTTGCAACACATCATTCGCATCATCGTGATCCACAACCAGGCGGCGGATATGCCAGTAAAGCCGCTCCTGGTATTTTTTGATGATTGCCGTGTAGGCTCTTTCCTTGGTCTGCGGATCTTTGAACTGCTGCAAAAGCAGCGCATCGGAAGCGTCGGTCAATGCCATTGAAATAGTTTATCTAATTATCAAGTCCAGGGGCTAAAGATAATTTTTATTCAACTTGCAAAAGCAATGCATGATGGGATGGAATAACATCCCTTAGGTAGCGTAAACTCAAAAGCCATTAAACCGGAGTTCAATGGCCTTTATAAAGAAAATAGATTTTAATGTAAGCGGACAGCTTTTGGCCGGAAAGACAATTGTTTTTTGTAAGCGAGTTGTAAACCTTGCAGGCGCAGATTGCCAATAAGAGCAACCAGCCATTGTTTTTTGGTTCCGACATAACGGAACAACAAAACAGTTCCAGACAAAATATACAGGAAAACAAGGAGAGGCGAGATAATCACCATAACGGTGGGGTAAAGACAAGACCCAATGAAAAGAAGTAAGCTGCGCATGACGGTGTATTTTAACGTTAGGCGGCTTTTTCGTGGAAATGGATTCGGAAAAATTTACGGGATTTTCGGTGGAAGTGGATTTCTATAATAAGACAATTCCATTGTAGAATTGCTGCATTGATAAAGAACTTTTACGAGGCTAAAGTAGAAAAAGCCGCTGCTTTGTAAAAGAGGGTTTCTACGTAAGTTGTGCCAATGTGAATAATTTAACAACACCCCGTAAGTACCTGCAGGCCTATTTTTTTGAAGGAAGTTTGCGAGTTTTTCGCCTATTTCATTGATTGTTAGCAAGACGGTCTCAGTTCGAATTCGGTTCCGGCCTTCCCGCTCATTTAGTTCTTCTTTTCTTTTTTGTGGTAAAATACCCTGATTGCAATTGTGGAAAACGGAATCTATCCGGTTCTAAAACCAAGAACAATCAATTGGGTAGTAGCAAATGATTTCAAATCCGGCCGATAGTGGAGAAATACTTATTCAGATTAAGCAATGGGCTGCTTGAACAAACTGCTAATCTTTTTTCTTTCTACCAATTGCCTTTTCGGCTGCTTCCACAATGTGTTTTACAGAGAGGCCATATTTTTCCAGGAGCTGGTCCGGCGTGCCGCTTTCACCAAACGTATCATTTGTGCCAACATACTCTATCGGAATCGGAAAGTTTTTTGCAGCTACTTGTGCAACAGCGTCGCCCATGCCGCCGAATATATTGTGTTCTTCGGCTGTTACGGCACAACCTGTTTTTTGGATAGAAGCAATGATGGCTTCGTCATCCAAAGGTTTTATCGTGTGGAGATTAATGACTTCTACGCTGATGCCTTTTTCTTCTAACTGAATGCCTGCCTGAATTGCCAGCCAAACAAGATGCCCACACGCAAAAATGGTAATGTCCGTTCCTTCAGAAAATTTTTGCGCCTTCCCAATTTGGAAGGGTTCTTCCGGTGTGAAAATAGGCCAGCTTGGGCGGCCAAAACGCAAGTA
>DASVSM010000712.1:0-2976 GCA_036388115.1 Flavisolibacter sp. | reverse complement strand
GAACCCTCAGTTCCACCAGTCTCTCTTTTGACTTTTGACTTTTAACGCTTGGCTTCTCCTCCATTTCTGCCGCTTCATCTACCATCTTCCGCAATACTTTTCCAAGGCTTGCAGAAAGCGGCAAACGGCCACCCATCCAGCTTGGGATCTTCGCGTTTTTCTTGGAAGACTTTTTTACAAAAGCCGTCATCTCTTTAATGGTTACCAGCTCCAGTTGACGACCCGCTAATGTGAAGGTATCACCGGGTTCTAAACGGGTGATGAAACTCTCTTCAATAACACCAACATAACCACCACCCATGAATTTCACCTTCATCATATTGTCGCTGACGATTGTGCCAATGTGCAGCCGGTGACGCAAAGCGATGCGGCGGCTGTTGATCTTATACAGGCCATTCATCACCTCCACTTTTTTATATTCATCGTATTGCTGCAGGGCATTACCGCCGGATGTGATGAAGTACAACATCTCCTGCCATTCATCTTCCGTTAGCTCTTTGTAACAATAGGTTCGTTTGACTTCTTTGAAGATCTGCTCCGGATAAAAACCATCACCACAGGCCAGCGTTCCTAAGTATTGTACCAGCACATCGTAACACAGTATCAGCGGTTCGCGGCTCTCGATGAACTGCTGGCCGATGGCTGTTTTTAATGCAGCCGCTTCAATCAATTCCAGTGAATGTGTGGGAAGAAAATAGATCTTGCTCGTTGCATCAGGACTATGGCCACTACGGCCTGCACGCTGTAAAAAACGGGCAACGCCTTTTGGCGAGCCCACCTGAATGACTGTTTCAACCGGCCGAAAATCAACACCCAGGTCAAGACTTGCCGTACACACAACTGCTTTTAGTTTTCCTTCATGCAAGGCCTCTTCCACCCAGGTGCGCAGCTCCATTTCAATGCTGCCATGATGCAAGGCAATTGCACCCGCCAAATGTGGTGCGATGTTGAGTAAGGTTTGATACCACAGTTCGCTCATGCCCCGGGTGTTGATGAAGATGAGCGTTGTGCGGCTTTGCTCTATGATGGGCAGAATCTTTTCTGCCAGCTTAATTCCGAGGTGCCCTGCCCAGGGATATTTTTCTATTTCATCAGGAAGAATGGATTGAACTTCCAACGCTTTATTTAACTGTGCACGAACGATAGTGCCTTTGCTATTTAGTGGCGATAACAAAACATCTTTGGCTTCTTCCAGATTGCCGATGGTGGCGGAGATGCCCCAGATGGAAAGGTTTGGTGTTATGGACTCACTTCTTAATCCTACAATGCGGCTGATTGCCAGCTCCACCTGCACGCCTCTTTTACTGCCAACCAGTTCATGCCATTCGTCAACCGCAATTACTTTGAGTGTTTTAAAATCAGCAGCAGAATCTTTTTGTGCAAGGAAAAGGTGCATGCTTTCGGGAGTGATGATGAGCACTTCGGGCATTTGCCGTTTTTGTTTTGCCCGGTCGGAGGTCGATGTATCGCCATTGCGGATGCCAACCTTCCATTGCATGCCCAGTTCTTCGATCACTTCTTCCATGGCCCGGCCAATATCTTTTGCAAGGGCACGAAGTGGTGTTACCCAAATGAGCTGTAAACCATTTTTTGCTTTGGTTTGATAGTCCTTTGGATGATCGTTGATGTATTGAATGAGGGAGCCCAGGAAAACGGAGAAGGTTTTACCGGTGCCTGTGGGTGCATTTACCAAACCACTTTGGCCATTGATGATGTGCTGCCAGGATTCTTGCTGATAGGCAAACGGTTTGAAGCCTTTTGAAGCCAGCCATTGTTGTATAACCTGGTACCCTATCGTCCCTATCAGTTTCATTTAAACAAACTCACTCAATTGTCAATCACTTGATGTATTGTGGTAAATATATTTCAGGAGCAGTATTCATTATGATAAAAATGAGATTCACTTTCCTGCTAAAACAAAGCCAATGGCTGAGTCAAGTGCAGACTGGTGCAGATAAAAAGAAAAATTTTGTGGGTATAATTTTGTTTCTACATTTGTAGAACAAAAAAACATTTGTAGAATGTCTAAGCTGTCGAAGTCAGAAGAACAAGTCATGGAGCTCATCTGGGCCGGTGAAAAGGTTTTTCTGAAAGACATCATGGAAAGCTATCCTGAACCAAAGCCTGCTACCACTACCGTAGCAACTCTTTTAAAACGAATGCAGGACAAAGGGTTTGTCGGCTATACCACGTTCGGTAATTCCCGCCAATACTATCCACTGGTAAAGAAAACGGACTATTTCTCGAAGCATGTAAAAGGGATGGTCAAAAACTATTTTGGCAATTCTGCTTTGCAGTTTGCTTCTTTCTTCACTTCCATTGGAGGTTTAACCAAAAAAGAATTGGAAGAGCTGCGAGAGATCATCGACCAGGAAATCCAAAAAAAGAAAAAATGACAACCTATCTAATCAAAATGGTTCTTTGTTCGGGCATTTTGCTTTTTATGTATTCTCTTTTCTTGGCAAATGAGAAGATGCATGGTTATAACCGTTTCTATCTTTTGCTTTGTCTCCTTTTATCTTTTATTGTTCCCCTCATTACCATTCAATTGGACAAGGAAGATACAGTGCTTGCCGAACCGGTGTATGTTGTAAACGAATTATGGGAAGCAACGGCGGGAGACGTTAAAAAAATTCCTGTTGCTAGTCAGGATACAGCTTCCCCGCCTTCGGCGCTGCTGATGATTTATCTTCTTGTCAGCGGTTTCCTTTTCGTACGGTTCACCTGGAATGTCACCTGCCTCTGGCTGCTGACAAGAAGAAACGAGAAAGCACTTTATGGAAATACAAAACTGGTTTTAGTAAACGACCTGGAATTGCCTTACAGCTTTCTGTCGTATGTTCTTTTGAACAAAAATGATTGGCAAAAAGGGAATGTAAAGGAAGAAATCCTGCATCATGAATTGACACATGTAAGACAGAAGCATTCCCTTGATGTTTTCCTCGTTGAATTATTGCTTGTATTTGCCTGGTTCAA
>DASVSM010000711.1:0-3203 GCA_036388115.1 Flavisolibacter sp. | reverse complement strand
AATAACAACGATACCTTGTCCTTTACTGCATTCATCAATCCTGTTGCCGGAGATGAAACACCGGCCAACGATACCGCTGTTTTAAAGCAACGGGTCATTGGTTCTTTTGATCCCAACGATAAAACCGAGAGTAACGCCGGCGTTATACAGCCTTCATTCATTACCAAGGGTAGCAGTCTTCAATATGTTATCCGTTTTCAAAACACGGGCTCAGATACGGCATTCAGCGTAGTGGTACGGGATACCTTAAGCAGCAGGGTTGATTTGACAACTTTAGAGATGGTTGCGGCGAGTCATCCATATACTTTGGCAATTGAAAATGGGAGCCAACTGACATGGACTTTTAAAAATATTCTTTTGCCCGACAGCAACATAAACGAGCCTGCCAGTCATGGCTACATTGTCTACCGCATTCGCCCAAAAACCGATGTAATGGCAGGTGAAACCATTCACAACACAGCTTCTATTTATTTTGATTATAACCTTCCTGTATTAACAAATGATGCAAGCACCCTTGTACGGGCCAACCTTGTTACGTTACCGCAAGGATTGCTAAGCTTTCAAGGAAATTTGCTAGGAGAGAGGACGAATCTATCCTGGAAAATGGCAACAATAGGAACCATCCTCCGTTTTGAAATTGAACGCAGTACAGATGGCCGTAACTACCAGCCAATCGGCACACGTACAACTTCCGGTACGGCTACCGGCTTTTTATTTTCCGATGACCTTTTAACGGTGCAAAACCTTCTTATCTATTACAGGCTGAAAATTGTTGAAAGTGATGGAAGCTATCATTTTAGCAATGTCCTGGTCTTCAAAAGAAATTCTGGTAAAACAAAGACGCTTGAAGTTTACCCGAATCCTGTTTCCGGGGAAGCCTTTGTGTCCTTCACAGGCGGTTTGGCTGGAACAGCGGAGGTGCAACTGCTGAATACTTCCGGTATTATTATCAAAAAAGAAAGGGTAGTGGTTCAGAAAGGGACAAACGTATTTCCCATTACTAGAACAGATGCGATAACACCAGGAATCTATACGGTAAGGATCATCACATCGGGAGGGAATATGGAAAGTGTTTTAATTATGGTGCAATAGATAGTACAGTACTTCTTACATCGTAAAACCCCGCAATGCGGGGTTTTTTCTTGTGAATCGAAATCAAATAATTGGTAGTGCAACCGTTTAGGCACTGATTTTGTCTGTCAATAGTGTTCAATACCTTTTTCATTCGGCCCGTTGAAGCCTATGAAAAACACCAATGGGTTTGAACCCGGGGCTCCTTGGAGCCCTTTTTTTATAACCGCACGACGGGATCTTGAGAAGATTTTACGGATTTGTTTCTAATACTGTTTTCGTTTCATCTGGTTGAAGCCTTCCAATGGGATCATGAAAAATATACCAGGCACCCCACACCGAACCTGCAACGCTGCTGAGATAAAACAGAAGACTAACGATGACGCCCAGATGCGGATCAAGGTGAAAGAAATGGGCGCCTTCGGTAAATACAACTTCCCTTGTTCCCAGGCCGCCGCCCAACGATATCGGTAAAACCGAAATAACAGAAGCAGAAAGAAAAATAAAGATCCATTGCTGTTGATTGGTGTCAACATGTAAAGCCGCAAGAATAAGATAAACACCAAGCACTTGGATTCCCTGTACAGCAATTCCCCAGAAGAAAGTAGGAAAGAAGCCAGGAAGAAATTCTCTAAAAAACTTGCGGATGACGAGATACAAAACGCCAATGGCTGCCATACATCCCGCCATCAGCATCGCATCAATCAGGATATCATCCAGAACAATTACGCCATAAATACACAGGATAACACCCAGGCCAAGCAGGCCACTCAGCCGGTCTAACAAAACAGCAGCACTGGTTTTTTTATAGGGTGCTTTTATGCGTTTATTCAGCAGGACAACTTTATAGGCATCGCCGCTGATCGATCCGGGGAGGAACAGGTTATAGAACATTCCCAGCCAGTACAACTTCAGGTTCTCCCATTGGGGCAAGTGGATCTTGATGTTCTTGAAATAAATGTTTAACCGGTAAGCCGCCACAAGTTTCGAAAGAATATAAAGAACCACGGAAAGAAATAAGTAAAGCCAGTTTGCGTTTTTGATAGACTGCAACGCCTGCGAAAAATCAATTTTTTTGGAAATGTACCAGAAGCAAACAATTGTGATAAGGATTTTAATAAGCAGTATGATCAGCTTTCCTGCTCTTGATCCTCCTTTTTCAACAACGATATCTGGTTCTGATGGCATTAACTGAATTTAGGTTTCGCAAAGTGCGGTGCAAGTAAACTGAATTACATGAATAAACAAATTCTCCTCTTTTTCTTTTTGTTGATAGGCTTTGTTGCCGAAGCCCAGATGGTTTTGAAAAGAGGGATGGTGATCAAGAAAACAACTAAGATCAAGAAAGGTACCTATTTACTAAATGGCTATGATAGTTTGTCAAAAGGAGCCATCGTGATTGAAGGCAGCAATATCACGGTTGACTTCAATAACGCTGTTTTAAAAGGGAGCAGCGGAAAGGCAAAGCCAGATGAATTTTACGGAGTAGCTGTTATTATCAAAAGCGGTAAAAATATTACGATTAAAAACCTGACGGCAAAAGGCTACAAAGTTGCCATTCTGGCCCGCAATGTGGATGGCTTGAAAATCGAAAACTGCGATTTCAGTTATAATTACCGCCAGCGCCTGAATAGTACACAGGAAAAAGAGGCCATCTCCGACTGGATGAGTTATCATCGAAACGAGGCTGATGAGTGGTTGCGATATGGAGCCGCTATTTATCTCCATGGCTGCAACAATGCTGTCATCAGTTCCAATAAAGTCACAGGAGGCCAAAATTCCCTGATGATGACCGAGTGCAACCTTGCGGTGATCTACAACAATGACTTTTCTTTCAATTCAGGAATAGGTATTGGCTTTTACCGGAGCAGCAACAATCGGGTACAGCATAATCGCGTAAATTTTAACGTCCGGGGATACAGCCATGGCGTTTACAGCCGTGGGCAGGATAGTGCCGGGTTGCTGGTGTATGAACAAAGCAACAGCAATCTTTTCTACAAAAACTCAGCAACCCATAGTGGTGATGGTTTCTTTCTTTGGGCCGGTCAAACAACGATGGACACAGGAAAGGGTGGCTGTAATGATAACCAGGTTATGTACAACGATTTTTCCTATGCACCAACCAATGGGGT
>DASVSM010000710.1:0-3175 GCA_036388115.1 Flavisolibacter sp. | reverse complement strand
TGTCTGGTGAAAAAGACAACGAAAATAGCAATCCCGCTGACGAGGAAGATGAAATCAAAGAATAAATGGCTTCCTGAATAATCTATGTTAATCCCACTAATCTTAGTTCTCAAATGTTATCCAATACACAACTGATTGAATTAGCAGATCGATTTGGTTCGCCGCTGTACGTGTACCATGCGGAGAAAATAAAAGAGCAATTCGAAAAGCTCACCACTGGTTTTTCTGATGTTGATGCCCGGTTCTTTTTTGCCTGCAAGGCGTTAACCAATATCAATATTCTGAAGTATGTGGCTTCGCTTGGCTGTGGCATTGATTGCAGCAGCATTAACGAAGTGAAACTGGCATTACATGCGGGCGTTCTGCCAGAAAAAATTCTTTATACCTCCAACGGAATTGATTTTGAAGAAATACAAGAAGCGGCGGAAAACGGCGTTCATATCAACATCGACAGTTTATCGAACCTGGAAAAATTCGGCAAAAAATACGGCAATAGCTACCCGGTTGGTGTGCGGCTTCGTCCCAACATTCTTGCGGGTGGTAATCTTAAAATTTCAACGGGGCACGAGAAAAGCAAGTTTGGAATCCCCATCGATCAGATTGATCTCTTAAAAAGTATTGTTGGCGAAAACAACCTCCGGATAAAAGCGCTACACATTCATACCGGAAGCGATATCAAAGACGCGGATGTATTTGTGCACGGTATCAAGGTGCTCTCCGAACTTGTTCCGCATTTTCCGGACCTGGAAGTTATTGACCTTGGCGGCGGTTTTAAAGTGCCGTATGAACCGGAAGACGAGGAAACGGACATTGCAATGATTGCGGCCAAGCTCAGGAAATATCTCGATACGCATCTTTTCAGCAAAGGAAAAACCTGCCAATTGTGGTTTGAGCCGGGTAAATACCTGGTAAGCGAATGCGGCTACCTGGTAACGAAGGTGAATGTATTGAAAGACAACGGGGCACAGATGTTTGCCGGTGTGAACAGCGGTTTGAACCACCTCATTCGACCAATGATGTATGATGCCTATCATCACATCACTAACCTTTCGAACCCACACGCCGAAGAAAAAGTGTATACCGTAACAGGCTACATCTGCGAAACAGATACGTTTGCCACGGACCGGTTGTTACATGAAGTTCGCGAAGGCGATTACCTTGTTTTCCACAATGCCGGTGCCTACGGGTTTGAAATGGCCTCTAACTATAATTCCCGTTACAAACCTGCCGAAGTTTTAGTGAAGGATGGAGAAGCATTACTGATTCGCAGGAGGGATGAATTTGAGGATCTCTTAAAGAATCAGGTCAAAATTTTGTAGGGACATGCCACTGGCATGTCCTACCGGCATGTCCGGTAAACAAAAATCCCTCAGTTGCTTGAGGGATTTTTTATGGTTATGAGGTGAAGCCTCAGATTGCTTTGACCGTGATAACAGCCGTACTTTTTGCCTTGGTATTCATTTCCTGGCCGTTCAGGTTAGCTGCTGAATCGGTAATAGTAGTGACTGTTTTCTGTTTGGGAAGACCCGTCGCTTTGTCAAGCGTGATGCCGCCATTTGATTTGATGGTGCCTTTTACGGTTACGCTCATGCCCATCATATCCTGTTTCGTATCCAGCGTGCCATCGCTGACAAAGTCCAGCACGATTTCAGTATCGGTGATGTCTTTAACAGTATAGGATGTCAGCATCGTTGTTCCGGCTGTGGACGTACTGTCTTTCCATGTATCACCTTTTCCAACTTCCTGCGCAGGAAGAATCTTGAAAAAGCTGGATGCACCTTCCGTTGGTGAGGCAGCACCTACGTTCATGCCCTGCAGGAACATGTCCATCATGCCGTTGCCTGCTTTGCCCTTTTTTTCGGCTGCTTTCACAGCAACGATCTTTCCACTTGCATCAACGGTAAATTCATTTTTGGAAGCAAGTATGTCTTTGATCGGGTCGCCGAGCATACCTTTCAGGTCTTCGGGATTATCGGAGTCAATTGATTTTTCCTGTCCCATGATGGAAAGGTTCATCTTCAGTTTTTTCATGGAGCGTTCAAGCGTAGCATTTGATCCGGCAACATCTTTTACTTCATATACTTCGGTGCTGACGGCTTTGTTGGATGACTCGCCCATCATCATTTCCGTGGTTGTGTTCATATTCGTCACAACTTCCAGTTTCTGGCCTTTTTGAAAAGTCAGTTTCCCGGAAACTTTTTGTGCACTTGCCCCGGCAGCTATTAAAAAAAAGAAAGGGAGGAGTAGCTTTTTCATGTGTTGAGTTGAGTAACAAAGATGATGAGAAAACAGGTTGCGTGCGTTGCAGGCTAATTTAAATTAACGTTAGAAAATGGAAAGCGTCCGGAGACCTAAAAACATGTCTCCCGGCATGGTCGCCAAAAGCCTTCGATGAAAAGAACTATAAAGAGTAAATTCGGACATGGAACAACCGATTTCAAATGCAGTCGAACACCAAACGGCTGCATTTTTTTCGCTGATCAATCATCCTGTTACGTTTCGCCTTTACCTGCTTAAGAAGCTGCCCGCTGCATTTTTCAGCGGGTTGAAAATTGTACAGGCAAATTCTTTGTTGTGTGCTGTTTCTATACCATTTAAATGGCTTACGCAAAACCCCTTTCGTTCCACCTACTTTGCCAGCTTGAGCATGGCCGCGGAGTTAAGCACCGGCGTGTTAGGCATGGCCCATGTTCATAAAAGAAAGCCTTCCGTTTCAATGTTGGTAACAGCTATTGAAGGAAAATTTCACAAGAAAGCAACCGGCCTCACGGTCTTTCAATGTAGCGACGGTAATGTAATCAGAAATGCCATCGAGACAGCCATTCTATTAAGAACACCGCAGGAAATAAAAGCACATTCTGTGGGTAGAAACAGGGAGGGAGAGGTGGTTGCCGAATTCTGGATTACGTGGTCTTTTAAGGGGAAGGAATGATGGGCCAGAGGCCAGAATATCTATAAAGCGTCCGTTGCGTCGCACTCTTGTACGCTTTGTAGTTCTATTGAGCAGGAGTAGTTAGATGCAGTTCTTACTTTCTTCTTTCATTCTGCATAAACCCACCCCAACGTTTTACAGAAAAACCTTTTTCTAAACTCGCCCCTCCAGGGAGGGGATGGTCGTTTATAGTAGAATGGTCAACCTAAGAACACATCCCCTCCTTGGAGGGGCGACCTAAGA
>DASVSM010000709.1:0-5807 GCA_036388115.1 Flavisolibacter sp. | reverse complement strand
ACCTTTGTTATTTGCATTAGTGGTATAATGACCTTTTACATATCGTAAGTCCATTAGACGATTTGGGGAGTTGAATAAAACTGTATGAACGCTATGGCTGATGAACCGCGTTAATATTTTTAAATGCCTGATATACAGGAGAAAGAAAATATTGACGCGGTTCGAAAAGCCGCGTATATTAGCGGTCATACAACTGTTGTACGCAATTTGGAACTTTGATTTTAGTTAAGAGTTGTAACTCTATCCTTACTAAATATTTCATGAAACTATTATTATTACTTTCTTTTTGCCTCTTACATTTAGCTAAAGCAAATAGCCAAGACTGTGGGAATAAAGAAAAAGCGATGGTCTCTCCCAAATTGCGAACAGGCAAACAGCTTCCATCTGATTTCTTCACCACCTGTGTAAAAGACAAAAATTATTATTATCTAACCTACGATAGTTTAGACGCGTCTTGTCAAAAGAAATACGCAGGACTGTTCAATTTTTTTTCAATGCACTTTGGGGAGTTGCATCTAGTGACTAATCGAAAGGGACAGATTTACAGCATCCAATTTGAGCATCGCTTCAAAGACACGCAGGGGGCTGATACGTTAAGTAGGGAACTACCAAAAGAATTTAGACAGATTTATAAAAAGTTGGAATCATTGTTTGGAAAGGTTGAAATACAAGAACGAATTGACAGACTCAGTCAGAAGGTAACCAGTATTACACAAAGAGCTGCTTTTTTCTGCAACGAGGTGCGAGTATTTATCAATGACTACAGAGACATTTATAAACCGGGACACCGAGTTTCTGTTGAAGTGAGAAATCAAAACTATGAGATGGTTGATGTGCTTGAGGAGCAAATAGAGCAGTAATCCAGCTTGCTGCGTACAACAGCAGCTTTAAAAAATAACGGCTGAAGAACAAATGCTGAACGAATTATCTTTATTAAGCAGCAGGAAGTAAGTGAAGCGGAGGTTTTCCAAATGCCTGCCCTTCTTAAAGCTGTTAACCGTTGCCTGCCAATTCCACGTCTGATCAGCACAATGGCAAACCAGCCTCCAATTGGTTTTCATACACTGCATTCCCTTTTGAAGCAAGCTTTCTTTTTTTATGCCGGTAAATGCAGGAGAGTACACCAGGCACAAGCCAAATCAACATGGTAAGCATCCATTGCTGTTTTACAAAGAGGTAACCGGCCGCTGATCTTTTCGCTGCGCAGATTACAACAAAAGGCCACAAGCGAATGCCTCTATCTCCATATATCAATAACCGTCTGCAATTTGAACTATTATCAACAGTTACCGCACCCCGGGCCATTTAAAGTTGCATTTTTTTGAGGACGAACTTCCCGCCACAAACAAAAAGGCTTCTTCCCGGATAAAAAAAGAACGGAGGTAGTGGCAAAAACTTTCGAAAGTGGCGGGCTATGTGTGAAAGGTTGCCCGCCACCGGAAGAACTTTGCGGGCAAGGTTTCAAACCTTTCGTAAAAGGTTTCGCACTTTGCGTAAAAAGTCTGCAACTTCCGGCAAAAGGTTTGCAACTTTTCTTAAAGCGTTTAGCAGGTTGCGCGGGAAGTTGCAGACTTCCCGCCATAGGTTTGTCACTTCTTTTGAAAAGCCTGCCACTCCTGCTCAAGAGTTCGAAACTTTTCTTCACTTCTTTCGCAGGTCTTGCAAAGAGTTTGAAACCTGGCCGCCTCCCTCACATCGTAAAAACAACATATTTAAATAAGTTTTTATAGCAAATGTGCGCAATCTTTGATATGTGAATTATTGTTCATGCTTATAATCAGCACCTTATCCCGAGCCGGAAAATGTTGTTGCCCGCCACCCGTTGACAATGCCCCCCGCTTTTGAGATTAATAAATAAGAATTGTTGACGGGTAAATGTTTGCACAGCAGTTCGGGCTGATTGAACCCAGATCGGCTTTTGAAAAAGTTCTGTACATTAGTTTTTCAAGCGGCTGCGGTTCGGGGCTGACGGTTTTCAAATGTCCCGCCGAACGCAAAGCGGATAAACGTTAGCGGCAGGTTAACAACAGTTTGGTGAGGCTTTCTATAAATCAAACTTTATCGAAATAGCGGTAATGTACGTTAGAAAACATAATGGCGGAAGTCACTTGTTCTGATTTTAGAACAAGCTTCGCCTTTCTTTTGTTCATTCCTGCTATTATGAAAAACGGTGGACTAACGGCGGCGGCAGTTACACCTGCCATGAACAGATTTTCTCCTTTTGATTTACCATGAAAGCCATTGGCAGCATTAATCAGGTAGGAAGTAGCGGCGAGTGTTACACCAAGGTCATGTAGGGCTGACCTCCCAGGGTTTGCTGAAAGCTTCTGCAAATCTTTGAGATCATTTAGTTCAAAACCCAAAATTTATTCACATAGAAAAGAAGATAGTATGCTGGGGAATTATCTTATCCGGTGAAGTCCCTTAGCAGTTAACACACAGACCAGGTAAATTTTGAAAATGAAAAACAAAGCAGTCAACTTCAATTATGCGGACTTTGAACCAATAAAAAAGATTGCCCTAACATTTCCGGGAACAGAAGAAAGTATCTCACACGAAAACACGCCTTCGGTCAAGGTTCGTGGAAAACTGATGTGCCGACTTCACGACAGCGGCGAGTTTATACCAATTCACCTGGACTTCGAATTAAGAGATAACTATTTGGAGAGCCATCCGGAAATCTTCCATTTGCCCGGCCACTTTAAAGCACATCCTTATATCTGTATGTGGATACACAACTACAACAAATCGTTATTGACCGAAATACTGGAGTTGAGTTGGCGGGGACTTGCCACTAAGAAACAAGTGCAGGAATATGACGAAAAGAAAACAACAAAGCGCTGACAGGGTGGTGTCAAAAGCAAGGCTGACACAATACTGTGAAGCTTGCATGCCTCAACTAAAACGCTTTTATCAACTGACAATGCTTTTCCGGATGATCCTGAACCCCGTAAACTTATTTTGGGATGGAGACATTAGAACCACGTTTCTGATAGCACTTTTTCTGCCGCCGGAAAGGTTCTGCTGCTATTGGAATGGCTCTTCGTTGTTCACCGGTTCAAAAACCACATCTCTGTAAATCTCCGCAAGTGTGGTTTGATAACCGATGGTCTCAATTGAAAAAGAGTTATCCGGACTTTTGTACTCCGTCAATGTCCAGGCATCGTCGTGACGGACAAATTTCTCTACCAGGATTTCCATAGAAGAAATCAGGATGTACTCTTTTAAGGATGGTATCTGCCGGTAAAGCATGAACTTTTTCCCATGGTCGAAATCTTGCGTGTCCGGAGAAAGAACCTCAATGATCACACTTGGATTGGTAACAACATCCCCCCGGTTCTCCATGAACTGAGCTCCATGGCACACAATGCTCAAATCAGGATAAACAAAACCTGAGGTGGTTTTTACATGGATTTTCAAATCACTTCCATAAATGCGGCAGGACTTATTTTTCAAAAATTGAAAGATTTCTCCCTGTGCATTGGATACAATCTGGTTGTGGGCAAAGCCGGCGCCTGCCATCGCATACACCTCGCCGCCAATGAATTCATGCTTTTCAGGCGAAGCGTCTTCCATCGCCAGGTATTCTTCTGCTGTCATATAACGAATGGCGGGAGATATGCTCATGGTTGGTTCTTTTTCTTAAAAATACAAAATAGAAATTACCGGCCCTGTTTCATCTACGCTAATATCGGGTGCCGCTTAAACTCTTTCGTCCTATCAAACAAATAACGATACGTAGTTAACTTTCTGCTCTGGTACACATCTCCCAACCCGGATGCCACATTGATCATCTTCGGATTAAAATCACCGATCCACTGCATCTCGTATTCGTCATAAGGATTTTTCAATACTGTTTTATACGCCTCGCCTACAATGAACGAATCAATTCCTTTTCCCTGGAATTCCGGCACAATGCCAAATACAATGCCGGTGAACTTACTGCACTTCACCGTTTGTTTTACCCATAGAAACTTTAGTTTATGAAAGAGGCCGAACTTTCCGTGCAGGTGTTTGAACCATTGGTTTAAGTCAGGCAGGTTGACAAAAATTCCAATGGGGTCTTCCTCTTTATACGCAAACCAGATGATGGTTTCGTCCATAACAGGTTTCATTTTTTTGAACATGATCACTACCTGCTCCGTCTTCAATTCCTTCAGCCCTCCGTGACCTGCCCATGCAGCATTGTACACCTTGGCAAAATCGGCTGCATACTTTTCCAGCTTATTCTTTTCAAAGTTGCGCACCGAGAAAAGCAGGTCCTTTTCATAAACAGCATGCCGTTCCAGCACCTTGTCGCTCAGTTTGTTTTTTGGCTTCATGCCAAAACATATTTGGTGAAAGAAAGGCTGGAAACCGTATGTGTCAAAAAGGTTCTTGTAGTAGGGTGGGTTGTAATTCATGCCGTACAAAGGCGGCTGAAATCCATCCACCACCAGTCCCCACCAGCGGTCACGTTCACCAAAATTGATTGGCCCGTCCATAGCCTGCATGCCCTGTTGCAACAGCCAGTGTTTGGCAACATCAAGTAACATGTCCGCTGCGGCCTGGTCGTTAATGCAATCAAAAAAGCCAATACCGCCAACAGGTACATCATCACCTTTATTGCGGTATTTTTTGTTGGTGAAAGCAGCTATCCTTCCCATTCTTTCACCCCTGTTATTTTTAAGCAGCCACCGCTTTACGGTACCAAAACGGAAGGTCTTGTTTTTCTTTTCATCAAATACATCATTTACATCCTTGTCCAGCGGACGGATGTAATCGGGGTTATTTTTATTGATCTCAACGTTGGTTAAGATAAACTCCGCTGCTTCTTTTGCATTTGTTACTTCAATGAGTTGCATCGATGCCTTCATAAGGCCGCAAAAGTATAAAATCGGCCATTGCGGTTGTAGAAATAAAAAGCCACCTGGAGGTGGCTTTCGTTATCGTGCTTTATCAATTATCGTGCGTCCAGGTAGATGGCTTCCGGCAACGTAGTCACTGTTGTTTGAATAGTGGGGGTAACGTTTCCATTGTCGGACAGTTTAAATACCAGCAATCTTTTGTTTGCTTTTTCGGCAATGTAAATGAGGTTTTTATTGTCCCTGTCATCAAACGCAATATCCACCGGGTTGCCTAACAGTGTATTGGAGCCGTAGATGGTGCGGGTGGCAGTTGTATTTCCTCCGGCAGTTAGTTTAGCAGCTGCCCCTTCTAACATATAAATGCCACCATCGGCCGTAAAGGCCGGTTTAGACGGATCGGGTATTGCCGGCGCAGCAGCTTCTCCAATTTCAGTTACCAGTAAAACATCCAGTTTCGTTGAATAGGTGAGTCCGTGCAGGCGGCTTTTTGAACCGTTGGGCCTGTCGGTTATATTCAGTATAGAATTGGCCGTTGCGATGCCAGCTGTAAGAGTGGCGGGATTATTAAAGACTTCAATGCGCATGGCGGCAAGGTCCATCAATATCAGCAACCTGTTTCTACCCTGGTCAAAAAAGATCCCCCATGGTTGCCCTGACAGTTTTACCGTGCGGCCCGTTATGTTTCCCGTGCTGGCAGAAGCATTGGGGTAGATGCGTAACGTGCTGTCTGTATTGTTCGCTACAAATAAAGTATTTGAGTTGTTATCGTAGGCAATGTCGCGGGCACTGCTCAACGACGCATCCATAAACGAAGAGGATGGCATGTTAGAAGCAGACAGAGATGATGCATTGTTGAACACATAGATCGTTTTACCTGTGCGGCCTGCCTGAAACAGAATATTGTTTTTATTATCGTAGTGAACGCCATTGCCATCCTTGGCGCCAGAGGCAATTTTAGTT
>DASVSM010000708.1:0-4714 GCA_036388115.1 Flavisolibacter sp. | reverse complement strand
CGGTTGTCCATTTCAATACAAAGTGCGTTCAGTGTATTGATCACCTTTTTTGTGTCGGTGATGATGGCGTCTTCTTCACCTGGCAATTTGGCCAGGAAATGATTTTCAATATGGCGATACACGCTTAACTCTCCCTTCTTCGGGTCAATTAAAACAAACTTCAGTTGCGAAGGATGTTTCTTATATAGAAGAGAAACAAGCACAGCGATCAGTCCAACCGATTTTCCCTGCCCGGTAGCACCCGCCATTAACAAGTGCGGCATGGATGCCAGGTCAACGATGAAGTTTTCGTTGTCAATCCGTTTACCAATGGCAATGGGGAGGCTGTGGGAGTTGTGAATGAATTTTTCTGATGCAAGAAGGGTCTTCATGCTCACAATAGACTTCTTGTGGTTTGGCACCTCAATACCGATGGTTCCTTTTCCGGGAATAGGTGCAATGATGCGGATACCTAAAGCTGCCAGGCTTAACGCAATATCATCTTCCAGGTTTTTAATTCGGGAGATACGAACGCCGGCCGCCGGAACAATCTCGTACAATGTTACTGTTGGCCCAACCGTCGCACTGATCTTTTGGATCGTGATATCGTAATTCTTCAGCGTGTTGATGATCTGGTTTTTGTTAGCTTCCAGTTCTGCCGGGTCCTGCACGATCTTTTCACTGCCGTGTGTTTCCAGCAGGTCGATGCTGGGATATTTATAATCTCTTAAATCAAGGGTTGGCTCATACGGGGGCAGGTCGGCATACCCTTTCTGCGATTCGTCTTTCTCTTCTTCCGGTATTTTTTCAACCGTTTTAATTTCCAGTTCCAGTTTCTGTTCGGGCTCCTGCATGCGCTTTCTCGGCTTTGGTTCTTCAATGGCTTCTTCGGATGGAAATTCAACCGGCAGCTCTCTTGTCAACCGGTCTTCTTCTTTGTGCATGATGTCGTCCACAATCTCGTCAGAGACCGGGTCGTTTACCGGCAAAATCTTCTCTTCTTCCGGTTGGCCGTCTTTTTCTAACATCCGGAAACCAAAGTCCTTGTCTTCTTTTGCAGGATTGATGCTTAACACCATCTCGCCATCGCCGTTCAATGCATTCGGAACTCCTGCCTTTTCTTTTCTCTCTTCTTTTGCCGCATATATATCATTTACCGTGGCTGCCTGTTTGGCTAACGAAATCAGCGAAGGTTCTTCCTGGATGATTAGCCTCGCTTCTTCTGCAGGCATGTCTGTTTCCGTCTCACCTTCCACGTCTTCTTTTGTTGTATTTCGGATGGGGACCTCAATGGTTGGATTGAATTGCCATATCATGTAAGAAACGCCGACGACAAGTAGTAAGGCTGCTGTTCCTACAGTGCCAAGGAAAGCTTTGAGCCAGTTGTTGATCATGTCTCCCACACTTCCGCCAAAAGGGAAATCAAACGAGGAGAAGAGGAAGGAAAGAACAACGGAAAGGATCACTAACCCAATTGTAACATAACGCAGGTTTCGCCAGATCGAAAACACCTTGCGGGTAGAAACTAGATTGATACCTACGACAAAAAAGAAACAGCAAAAAAGAAAGGAGGCCAATCCAAACCCCTGGCGAATTAATCCATGGGAAAAGTAAGCACCAAGGCGGCCCAGTAAATTGGCAACCTTGGAATCGTTGTCAAATAAAAAGGAAATGCCCTTATTAAAAATTTGTGATTGATCTTCTTTCCAGGTAGAGAAATAAGAAACAAAGGAGATGAAAAGAAAAATGGCCATCAGCAACGACACCGTACCCAGGATTTTCCAGGTGCGTTCATCCTTTGCCAACTTTTTTAAATCAACTTTCTCTTCGCGATCTTTCTTGAACTTTTCGCCAGACGTTTTTTTGACAGGGGCAACGGTGGTGGTAGAAGTAGCAGCAGCTTTTTTGGTTTTGACGACCTTTTCTTTCGGCTCCGTTTTTTCTAAGGCCACTTTCGGCTCATTGGATTTCTTCAGCTTGTTAGCCATAAACCAAAGATACGTTTTGGCCCGATGAAACACAGGCAGGACGCCGGTTTTCGTAAAATTTTTCTATTTCTTTATCACCCCTATCAGCATGCAAATCCAAGCGGCAATAAAGAACAACCCGCCTATCGGCGTTAACACGCCAATCGCCTTTGGAATTGCCTTGTTCATCGCATGAAGAGAAACAATGAGATAAAGTGAGCCGGAAAATAAAACAACACCGGCTGTGAATAAAACACCGGCATAGGTGACATAACCGTTATAAATGCGGTCAGATAAAACGCCAACGAGGATCAGCGCCAATGCGTGGTACATCTGGTACTGCACGCCTGTTTGGTAAGTTGCCACATCGTCAATAGAGGCTACTTTTTTTAAGCCATGTGCGCCAAATGCTCCCAGGCCAACTGCCAGTCCGGCCAAGATAATGCCGATTACCAGGTAAATTTTTTGCATGATTAAGCGTGAAATGTTTTTGCAATCAGTGACTCTAAGTTAACGTCATCTTCCGCCAGAATTACGTCGGCTTGCTGATAAAATATTTTGCGGTCGGAATATTTTTTGATGATAAAGGATTTGAGTTCATCATTCGGCAGGCTTTTTATTAACGGACGCTTTTCTTTTTCTTTTACTAAGCGGGTGTACAAACAGTCAGTAGAGCAGTTGATCCAGACGGTAGTCCCACGCTTTTTCATGTAATCGATATTATTAAAGAAACAAGGCGCTCCGCCACCGCAAGCCATCACAAACGTCGGATGGTTTTCGGTGATCATATACAACACATCTTTTTCCAGCATGCGAAAGTATTCCTCACCCATTTCGGCAAAAATATCGGTGATGCTTTTGCCTTCCCGTTCTTCAATCAGATTGTCCAGATCAAAGAATGGCATTCGCAGTTTTTCACTCAGTTGTTTTCCCCAGTGCGTTTTGCCACAGCCCATGAAACCGATCAGAAATATTCGCATAGCCTTACTCTCCTTCAAAAATGTTGCCTTGTTACGGCAATCAGCAAACGAGAATCGTCAATTGGTGTCGCCCTTTGTTTTATACTATCGTTTGATAGTATGCCGCAACAGAGACTTTCATTGCCGTTTGTCGGCTGCCGATTGCTTAATTCGCTCTTCCGCTATTCCGTATATAATCCCTTAACTCCTCATTGAATTCTTTTTCCTTGCATAACTGCTCCAGTGGAATGTGCATCCGGTAGTTCCAGTAATGTGTGGGATTGGCG
This sequence comes from Flavisolibacter sp., assembly GCA_036388115.1. GTDB lineage: Bacteria > Bacteroidota > Bacteroidia > Chitinophagales > Chitinophagaceae > Flavisolibacter. Next base: position 1,522 of record DASVSM010000708.1, on the reverse strand, counting down.
GGGAGATTGATTCTTTCCTCATGTGGATTTTCTCGCCTCAATGTATCGCTCATACCCAGTATATCCTGCAATTGGAAAATAGCCCACATGGATGGCGAATACAGGTGTTGTAATACAATTGCACGGTTTACCCATGACTCACAGAAATAAGGCGCTGTGCCGTGTTCACCTAAAACGCCATTAAAGAACTTCTGTGTTCTTTCCCGGTCCTCTTCCCACCAGCCACGGATAGTGCTCATGTCGTGCGTAGACGGAGTAACTACCGATAGGTAAGGTGCATCTTTCGGATGGAAGAATTCAATGTTCGGGTCCTTCGGCATGCGCTGTACTTCCAGGCTTAAAATATTCAATTGCTTCATAACATCCGGAACAGTGTGCGGCACCATCCCCAGGTCTTCGCCGCAGATAAGCATGTTGGTCGCTTCTTTTAACGCGGGTAATTTCTTCAGCGCTTCCCCTTTCCAGAAAGCGTCCTGGCGGCGATAGAAATAATTGATATAAAGTTCCCTGACTTTCCATTTTGTTCCTTCATCTAAATGCTGGAACGAAGTGGTGGCATCCATTGAGATCCTGAAATGGAAATTCTGCTGCTCCGAACCTTCTTCTTCAAACAGGAGAACGTTGGATATGAGGTCAAACAAACCCTGTTTGACGCGATCACTTTCCGGGTCGGTCTTTTTTGCAAAATAGGCTTCCACTTTTCGCTGTGTATTGAAGTCTGGCAGCAAGTCATAGCCACCCCGGTTATTTGGTTCGAGGAACGTTTCTTTTACGGCCTGCGTTTGCCCATCGAACAATTGATACAAAATGGCATCAATAATAAATGGCTTGCAGAACCGGTCGTGATCAAACCAGATACCCCGTTCACCAAACTCGTAAACCGAAACCGGCAGCGCCGGAATAAAGCGGCCCATGATCCCTTCCACGCTATCCGTGGGAATACTCCAGATGCGGAAGAAACCGAGAATATGATCAATGCGGAAGGCATCAAAATAATTGCTCATCTGGTGAAAGCGCTGCTTCCACCATTCAAAATGGTTCTCTTCCATTTTGCTCCAGTTGTAAGTGGGGAAGCCCCAGTTCTGGCCTTTCACTGCAAAATCATCGGGTGGTGCGCCGGCCTGCAGGTTCATGTTGTAAAGCTCCGGTGCAGTCCATGCATCCGCACCATATCGATAGATACCTATCGGAATATCACCTTTGATGGCAAGCCCTTTTTTATGTGCATAATCAACAGCTTCTTTTAATTGCAGGTGAAGATGGTATTGCACGAAATAGAAGAACGCAATTTGTTTGAAGCTCTTTGATTTTGGTGACGTGAGCTTTGTTACTTCCGCTTCATTGTAAACGGAAGCTGTTTTCCATGTCGAAAAATCAGAGGTGCCAAACTTATCGCGGAAGAAACAAAACGCAGCGTAAGGTGTCAGCCAATGCTTGTTATCTTCAAAAAACTCCTGGTACGTTTTTTCCTGCAAAAATTCCATCGCATCCATCTCGTACAATTCACGCAGGATGTTTAGTT
>DASVSM010000707.1:0-4524 GCA_036388115.1 Flavisolibacter sp. | reverse complement strand
ACATGAGGGCTTCGATGTCCTGCTCCAGTTTCGGCAATTCATCGTCCTTTACAATAGCATCGCCGCGACTGACATCAATATCATCTTCCAGGTGAAGAATGATACTCTGACCAGCATAAGCTTTGTCTACTTTTTTTCCATTCACTTCAATGGCGCTGATGGTTGACGTAAGTCCTGAAGGAAGCACACGAATTGCATCGCCTACAACGTATACCCCGTTGGCTACTTTTCCCGCATAACCACGATAATCGTGCAGGTCTTCTGATTGCGGACGAATAACGTATTGAACCTGGAAACGCGACGGTGAATCGGTTGTGCCATGTGTTACTTCCAGCTTTTCCAAATAAGGAAGCAGTGCTTCTCCTTTGTACCATGGATAGTCAAGCGACGGCTCAATAATATTATCACCCTTCAAGGCACTCATCGGGATGTAGTAAACATCCTTCAAACCTAACTGCCCTGCCAATGTTTTGTATTGCTCTACAATGGCTTCGTACACCAGTTTATCATTATCCACCATGTCCATTTTGTTAATGGCAACAATCACATGCTCAATGCGCAACAGTGAGGCAATGATAGAGTGACGCCGCGTTTGTTCAATGACGCCGTTGCGTGCATCAACAAGAATAACAATGCAATCGGCATTGGATGCACCGGTGATCATGTTGCGGGTGTATTGAATATGTCCGGGCGCATCGGCAATAATGAATTTGCGCTTAGGTGTAGAAAAATATTTATACGCTACATCGATGGTGATGCCCTGCTCTCTTTCCGCACGGAGACCGTCCGTGAGTAAAGCAAGATCGATGTCTGAATGCTCGGTATTCTTGCTTTGCTTTTTCAATGTTTCCAATTGGTCAACAAGAATGCTTTTGCTATCGTAAAGCAGGCGTCCAATCAGGGTGCTTTTGCCATCATCTACTGAGCCTGCTGTTATAAATCGAAGAAGGTCCATTTTACGTTTGGGGTTTGGGGTTTAGAGTTTGGAGTTGCTTTGCTTCTCCAGCATTTCCTTCATTATTCATCTGTACGTTGTCCGTCTGTTCTTCTGTTCCTAGAAATATCCATTTACTTTTCTGTCCTCCATAGCGGCTTCAGAAATCCTGTCATCAATTCTTGTTTCGCCGCGTTCGCTAATGCGTGTTGCGGAAATTTCGCGGATAATATCATCGATGGTTGATGCGGTGCTTTCAACAGCAGCCGTACAGGTCATATCACCCACGGTGCGATAGCGAACTTTTTTATGGGAGATCACATCTCCTTCATCTAAACGGATAAATTCTGACGTGGCAATTAGTTGTCCTTCGTATTCGAGGATCTCTCTTTCGTGTGCGAAGTAGATAGAAGGTAAGTCAATCTTTTCCCTGCGGATGTAATTCCATACATCCAGCTCTGTCCAGTTGGAAATGGGGAACACCCGAACGTTCTCGCCTTTGGCTATTTTGCCATTGTAGATATTCCAAAGTTCCGGACGCTGTTTTTTGGGTTCCCATCCGCCAAAATCATCACGTACGGAAAACACTCTTTCTTTTGCTCTTGCTTTTTCTTCGTCGCGACGGGCGCCACCGATGCAGGCATCAAATTCAAATTCTTCAATTGTATCTAATAGCGTGAACGTTTGCAAGGCATTGCGGCTGGCCAGCTTTCCTGTTGTTTCCTTTAGCCCTTTTGCTTTGATGGTATCTTCAACTTTGCGAACGATCAACTTCTCGCCTATTTGCGCAGCCAGGTTATCACGAAACTCCAGTGCTTCCGGAAAATTATGGCCGGTGTCGATGTGCACTAAAGGAAAAGGAAACTTGCCCGGACGAAAAGCTTTAAGTGCCAGGTGTACAAGTGTGATGGAATCTTTGCCACCCGAGAACAATAGTGCCGGCCGCTCAAACTGTCCCGCCACTTCCCGCAGTATATAAATGGCCTCTGCCTCCAATTGATCTAAATAATCTAAGCGATAACTCATATAATAAGTTTAATTCGTTGTTACCTGATGAACGTGTAATCCACATTCTTTTTTGTCCGCTTCTTCCCACCACCAGCGGCCAGCACGAAAGTCTTCCCCAAGCCTGACAGCTCTTGTGCAAGGTGCACAGCCAATGCTGATAAAACCTTTGTCGTGAAGGGAATTGTAGGGAATGTTATATTGATCGATGTATTGTCTGACCTCTTCTGTTGTCCAGTGAAGCAGCGGATTGTATTTAATAATTTGATTGACCTCATCCCATTCTAGGATCGTCATGTCGCTGCGGTTGGGTGAATGTTCTGCACGAAGGCCTGTGACCCAAACTGCTTTACCGGCTAACGCTTTTTTCAGCGGTTCCACCTTGCGAATATGGCAGCATTGCTTTCTGTTGTCAACTGATTCGTAAAACGAATTAGGCCCATAGCTGCGCACAAATTCCTGCAATCGTTCGGCATCAGGATAGAAGGCCTCAACAGTCAAGTTGTAACGCTCCAATGTGCGGGACCAGGTGGAATAAGTTTCAGGAAACAGTCTTCCTGTATCTAATGTAAAAATGGAAACTGGGAAGTTTAGTTTGCTGATATGATCAATGATCACCTGGTCTTCGTAGCTAAAGCTGGTTGAAAAAACAAGTTTGTCAGGAAAGGCTTCATTCAGCTGTTGAAGGGTATCGGTTATTGCTAACCCGGATATATGATGTTGCAAAGACAGGAAACTGTCTTTCGGTAGACTGGACATAGTCTTACGTTTTAGAATTTAAACCTTGAATAGGAAGCAATCGTGAAGAGAGAGAAGCTGTAAAGTGATTAGAACTTACAACAGCAGGTGGTACACTTTCGACAACAACAACAAGCAGCAGCGGTAGTGGAGGCACTGGCTACGATTGTCTGTTGGATAAATGTTGCTGTCTTTTTCATTGTTGTATTGTGATGTGGATAAAGAATATACCCGTCAATGAGCGCAAGTTAACTGGTCCTAAAATAAAAACACCCCTGATAGTCAGAGGTGCTTTGATATTTAACATTCGTTATAAACATGAGCATCTGACTTATCTCTTACCCGAATTTATCGGATAATGGAAGTAGCACCTTTTGGTCTTGAAGGACCAAGGTTGCTAAGGTATCATCGGGCCAATTCCCTACGCCTTTCTTGATAAGTATAAAAAGATCTGGTGCAAATGTAAATGTCGTGGCTATATAAAAATGGAAACAGAAAAACTATTTTTTCAACGTTGTTTCATTTTTCATTAAATTCTGTTTAAAGCAAATAAAAAAAGCAAGGTCCATTACGTAGTTGAACCTTGCTTTTGCCTGGTTAAGCCACCAGCTCTTCCTGGCCGATGCCAACCATTTTAAATTCGACTCCTGCTGACTTCACCGTTTTCACAATTCTTGCTGCTACTTTGTAGGGATCTGCTGCACTATTTGGACGCCGGTCTTCCAGCCATCCTTTCCAGCCTCTCTCTACCGTTCCAATCGGGATGCGGATAGAAGCGCCCCTGTCCGAAACACCGTATTTAAATTCATCAATGGCAGCAGTTTCGTGCTTGCCTGTTAAACGCAGGTGATTATCCGGACCGTAAACATCAATGTGCTCTTTTATGACAGGACGGAACGCTTCGCAGATCTGTTCGTATATCTTGCGACTGCCGCAGTTCCTCAATATACTATTAGAGAAATTAGCGTGCATACCACTTCCGTTCCAATCAAGGTTACCTAACGGTTTGCAATGCCAGTTGATGGAAATGCCATGTTTCTCGCCGATTCTTTCCAGCAGATAACGGGCAATCCAAACCTGGTCGCCGGCCTCCTTTGCGCCTTTGGCAAACACCTGGAACTCCCATTGACCGGTAGCTACTTCTGCATTAATACCTTCCACGTTCAGGCCTGCATCCAGGCAGGCGTCAAGATGTTCTTCTACCATGGCGCGGCCATAAGCATTATTAGCACCCACGGAGCAATAGTAAGGTCCCTGCGGACGTGGATAACCCCCCTCGGGGAAACCCAGTGGTTTATCCGTTTGGGGATTCCACAGGAAATATTCCTGCTCAAAACCAAACCAGAAATCATTGTCATCATCATCGATCAATGCACGGCCGTTCGATACATGCGGAGAGCCATCAGGATTCAACACCTCGCACATGACCAGGTAACCGTTCTTACGCTGGGGATCTTTTGCAATAAACACTGGTTGTAACAAACAGTCGGAAGAACCTCCCGGCGCTTGTTCGGTTGATGAACCATCAAAGCACCACGTAGGACAATCTTCCAATAGTCCGCTAAAGTTCCGTTCAATTTTCGTTTTGCTTCGAAGCCCCTGGATTGGCTTAGAGCCGTCGAGCCAGATGTACTCTAATTTAGATGCTGCCATATTGCTTGATTTTATAGTTTAAACGACTTTTTCTTTTGCAATTCCATTTTCGCTTTTAACGGTAGTGAACGTTTGCTCCACCAGAACATCCTGTTCAATCAAACCATCTTTTGTGGAGATAAGCAATGTGCCCTGCATGTATTTTTCGTCGTGCTGAGAAGCATCCAGGCCTTCCTCTTCTTCTTTGTCAGATA
>DASVSM010000706.1:0-3543 GCA_036388115.1 Flavisolibacter sp. | reverse complement strand
ACCCAACCAGGGCGGCCTTGTGCAAACACCAAAAGGAGATTGGTATTTTCTGACACATCACGGCACAGGCGATTGGTCTGGAAGGGTCATGAGCCTACTACCCGTGACCTGGGTGGATGGTTGGCCCATCATCGGTGAAGTAGGGGCCGATACGGTTGGCCGCATGGTATGGAAAGGCAGGATGCCGGCAAAATCAAACCCCGCTTTTCGTATCCAGACAAGCGATGAATTTAATGGCAAAACATTGCCGCAACAGTGGGAGTGGAACTATCAACCGAGGAATGATAAGTGGTCGTTGACGGAAAGAAAAGGCTGGCTGCGGCTGCATGCATCTGTTCCGCTTCAAAAAGATGCCTTATTGAAAGCAGGCAATACCCTTACGCAACGCAGCATTCGTACGGAAAAAAATGAAGTGGTAGTGAAGCTTGACATCAGCGGCATGGCCGATGGACAAAAAGCAGGACTCTCGCATTTCGGTTCGCCGAATTATGCGGCGTTTGGTGTGGCGCACAACGGTACAGAAAAAACGTTGGAGCTGAATGTGAAAGGTGCTGTTACTTCAGGACCGGTTATCAATGGAAATCTTGTATGGCTGAAAACAACCTGGGGCCTTGATGGAAGTAGCCAGTTTTATTACAGCTTTGATGGAAAAACATTTACAGCTTTCGGTGCCCCTTATCAGTTGATGTGGGGCTCTTATCGCGGCAGCCGCCTTGCCATCTATTCATATAATAACAAGGAAGAAAAGGGTTATGTAGATGTTGATTATTTCCGGTACAATTATGAAAAATAAATGCATTTATTGTCTCGAATGAACTAACGATTTTTTACAATGAAGAGCACCACAAAGCTCCTCCTCATAAATTTTTTTTCCTTTTCTTTTCATCTTGCATCATTCATGCGCAGAAGCAGTACTTCAACAGCGGATGGGAATTGCCAGGTTGAGCCGGTTGTAAATAGCAATTCTGCAATTAGAAAGCCAATGTTGTTTGTCGCAAATCATTGGAACGACGCATCGGATACACCGGTTAGAGTTTTCAGCAATTGCGATGAAGTGGAACTGCTGGTGAACGGCAGATCTGCCGGCAGGCAAAGGCCGGACAAAGATGAATATTCCACCCGGCTGAAACATCCGCCTTTTACGTTTCATCTTCCCGCCTTTACTGCCGGAACACTGACGGCTGTTGGATACATTAATGACAAAAAAATGGTACAGCAGATTGTAAGAACACCGGGTGCGGCCGCCAGGTTAAAGTTGCGTATTGATTACAGTGGCAAAAATTTAGCAGCGGGTAAGAATGATGTTGTTTTTGGATATGCAGATGTTACGGATGCAAACGGAACGGTGGTCCCGGAAGCGAATCCGATGATAGGATTTAGTGTGCAGGGAGATGGAGAGATCATTGGCCCATCTTCCGTAAAAGCAGAAGCAGGCATTGCCACCATTTTGCTAAAAGCAGGAACCAAACCCTTACCAATAAAAGTTGTAGTAAAAGCGGCTGACCTTGCCGGGAATGAATTGTTACTTCGGTCAGACTAAGTGTGAAGAAAGGGCCATCCAAATTAAACGGTACACACTGTTTCAGCGTTGCGTTAAGGTTGTTCACGCAATTCAATTTCCAGTCTGCCACCTTTCATCAGGTCTGCATAACGAATAAAGTTTTTATTATACGGCTTGCCGTTCCATTTCACCGCAGTCATGTAAACAGCATGGCTGCTTTTTTTATGACAGACAATTTCCAGCTTTTTACCGGCAGGCAGTTGCAAGGTGATCTTATCAAACAGGGGAGAGCTCAACTGGTATTCGCCCGATACCGGGTTCACGGGGTAAAAGCCCATTGCTGCAAACACGTACCAGGCGCTCATTTGCCCTGCATCATCGTTGCCGCTTAACCCGCCGGGACCATCGCTGTATTCTTCATTTAAAATTTTACGCACTTCTTTTTGCATCTTCCACAGCGAAGCGGTGTAGTTGTACAAAAACGGGATCTGGTGCCCTGGCTCATTGCCATGCCAGTATTCATTTTTAAGAAAAAGCGAGTCAAGCGCATGCTCCAACGTTTTGCTTCCGCCCATCAGTTTTGCCAGTCCCGGTACATCATGCGGCACATAAAAACTGTACTGGCGTGGTGTGCCTTCGGTAATATATGCTTCGCGAATATCGGGGTTGAACGAGGCTGCCCATCTGCCATCTGCATGCCGCCCCCGCATCATGCCAACTGACGGGTCGAATATGTTTTTGTAGTTTAATGAACGTTGTTGCAGCTTTTTGTGATCATCTGTTTTCTTCAAACTTTTTGCTACGACCGATAAAGCATAATCATCATAAGCATATTCAAGTGTGCGACTTACCTGTTCTTTTTTATGAAACGCTTCCTGAACGGAATCTTCCATTGGGATATAACCATATTTCAAATAGGAGGGCAGGGCCCTTCGTCCCATGCCGTTGACATAATCTTTTGAAGATGCCGTAACAAAAGCATTCTGCCGCATCAGGCGATAGGCTTCTTTCACATCATAACCACGGATGCCCTTGCTGTAAGCAGATGCAATAAAGGCCGTTGCATGATCGCCGATCATGGCTGCGGTATAACTGTTCCAGCAGGGAAAGATGGGCAGCCAGCCGCCTTGCTGCCCTTTTAAAATGAGCGACTGAACAAAATCATTTACCAATTGCGGTTGCAGAATTTCCAGCAGCGGCAACTGTGCTCTGTAGGTATCCCACATTGAAAAATCATCGTAGTAAGCCCCACCGGGTTTCTTCATCAATTCATAGTTGCCGGAAAACTTTGGATAGGTTCCATCCACATCATTGAACAGCCGGGGATGCTGAAACGCATGATACAAGGCCGTGTAAAAAATGCGCTTGTCTTTCTCTGCTGCTGTTTCCACCTGTACCTGCGAAAGCGCTTTCTCCCAAACGGCATTTGCCTTTGCAGCTACTGCAGGCAAATCCGCCGCGGGCATTTCGTTTTGGAGGTTCGCCTTTGCGCCATCAACATTGGTAAAAGAGGTGCCGATGCGCACACGCAACACCTCGCCTTTGCTCATTTTAAACCCGGCAAATGCCCCTATGTCTTTTTGATTGGAGATGGTATCACGATCAAAAATTGCTGCTCCTGAAAACACACCACCAACACCTGTTGCTTTATCTATCCTGATAAAAAAATAACCGCTAAAACCAGCCCTCTCTCCCCATCCCTGGTAAATGCGGTGTACGGGATTATAACCCCATATCTCGCCTTTGGCCGCATCCACTTTTACAAAGCCCTGCGCTTCGTCGCTGTTGGGCATGATAAGCAAATAAAGGCTATCGGCCTGCTGCGCTGTAAACTGTATGAGGCCGCAACGGGCCGTTGCGCTCATTTCTATGGACAGATGGGATGCCGGCAGATCAATCCTGTAATATGCCGGTGTGCTCACTTCATCCTGGTGCGAGAACGGAACAGCATAACCAGTTGTTTTCAGTTTTCCCACCACCGGCATAATGGTCACACTGCCATAATCCTGCGTACACGAACCGCTGATCCAGTGTGTGCCGCG
>DASVSM010000705.1:0-10470 GCA_036388115.1 Flavisolibacter sp. | reverse complement strand
ACATCAATTGTTCGTCAACAACTCAGCAGCGATGCGGTTCGCCGTGTGTTTGTTCAAGCCGGTCTTGCCGACGCAAAATTTGTATTTGGCATTCCTGGCCGCGATAAAAACGGCAAGCAACTAACCGTTGTGCCTTTGTTTGTTCTGAAGACAAACAACAGCGAAAAGGCGCCCATGGAAGGAGATGTAATTGTAAACACCAGCCAGGGGTTTGACCAATTGTCGAACAACCCGAATGTTTCAATGGAAACTAACCCGGTTGGAAGTGCCAAATGGGAACGCCTGACAAGAACTTCTTTCGATGAAAAAAGACCCATCGCCATCGTACTCGATGAAGTTGTGCTTTCTGCTCCTACTGCTAATAAAGGAGCCATCACCGGTGGCCGCACTGAAATCTCCGGCGACTTTTCGCTTCAGGAAGCGCAAGACCTTGCAAACCTTCTGAAGGCAGGTAAGTTTGCTGCTCCGGCCAAGATTGTTCAGTCGCAGGTAGTGGGTCCAACACTGGGCGCCGATTCAATCAAAGGTGGTTTCTGGGCTTTTGGAATTTCTTTCGTGGTTATCTTCTTACTGATGTTGATTTATTATAACACAGCAGGATGGGTTGCCAACATCGCTCTTATACTTAACCTGTTATTTACCATTGGTGTATTAACCGGCCTGGGTGCTACGTTAACTGCGCCTGGTATTGCCGGTCTGGTACTCACCATCGGTATGGCGGTAGATACTAACGTAATCATCTATGAACGTATCAAGGAGGAACTATCAAAAGGGAAGGGTTATATACCTGCCGTGAACGAAGGTTACAAACGTTCGTTGCCGCCGGTACTGGATGCGCACGTAACAACTTTGTTAACGGCCATCATCCTGTTCTCTTTCGGTTTGGGACCAGTAAAAGGTTTTGCTACAACGCAGATCATAGGTATCCTGTTGTCGCTTTTCTGCGGTATCCTGGTTAGCCGTTGGGTTACCAATTGGTTTACCGATAAAAAGCGTCACCTCGAATATTTTACGCCTTTGTCGCGCCGCATTTTGAAGCACCCTACTTACAAATTCATTGAATACCGGAAAATAGCATACGGCATTTCCGTTGTGGTTTTGATCCTGGGTATTGCTGCTGTTTTCAATGGTTTCCATGAGGGTGTTGAGTTCAAAGGTGGCCGCAGCTATGTGGTGAAGTTCAACCAGAACATGAAGGATAAAGTGGAAGATGTTCGGACTGACCTGACAGCCGCGTTCGGCGATACTGCCAGTCTTGTGTTGAAAACAATTGGTTCCGATAACCAACTTGACATCACGACCTCTTACCAGATTGAAAATACGTCCCTTGCTGCTGATTCACTCGTTGGAACGAAGCTGATGCAAGGCCTAAGCAAGTATGCCCCGGCCGCCAGTTACGAGCAATTCAGAGCAAACAATATTGTTGGTTCTACAACCGTTTTGCCAACCATCTCTGATGATTTGAAGAATGGCGCCAAATGGGCAACCTTCTGGTCGGTGATGATCATTGCGCTTTACATCTTCATCCGTTTCCGCGACTGGCGTTATTCGCTGGGTACCATCGTTGCACTTGCACACGACGTATTGGTAACGTTAGCGGTGTTCTCTTTCCTGAAGAATATCGTGCCGTTCCCGCTGGAAATGGATCAGCACTTTATCGCTGCCATTCTTACGGTAATCGGTTTCTCCATGAACGATACGGTAATTGTATTTGACCGTGTTCGTGAATACAGCCGTCAGATGATAGGGGTGCCGAAAGAGGTGGTGATCAACAAAGCCATCAATGAAACGCTGAGCCGTACCATTATGACATCACTGACTGTGTTTCTCACCGTTCTGATCCTGTTCCTTGTGGGCGGGGAAGTCACTAAAGGTTTTGCTTTTGCAATGCTGATTGGTGTGGTAACCGGTACCTACTCTTCTATCTTTGTTGCGGCTCCTATCCTGGTTGACTTAGGTGGTAAAAAACCGCTGGGCGGCGATGCTCCTGTAACAACAGAAAAAGCAGCACCAAAGCAAAGAGTGCAAAAGGTTTAATCTAACTTTTTCGATATTTAAAATCCCTCTTTAAAAGAGGGATTTTTTTTGGCCAGAGGTCAGGATATCTATTGAGCGTCTGTTGCGTCGCACAGCGTGTACGGTTTGTAAGTCTATTGAGCAGGTGTACTTCAATGCAGTTATTGTTTCCTTCTTTCATCATCGTAGACCCACCCCAACGTTTTACAGAAAAGTCATTTCCTAACCTCGCCCCTCTAGGGAGGGGATGGTCATTTATAGTAGAATGTTTAACCTTCAAGCACATCCCCTCCCTGGAGAGGCGATCTAAGATAAAACCGTAGTTAAGTTATCTCGGCTTGGTTTACGCAGAGGAGCACGAAGAACACCAAGAACCACAACGAACACGAAGGTGCGAGGCTGCTCAAAGCGGCCTGACAGCTAACAACGCCTTGTATCCTTCGTGGCTTCTTTGTGACCTTTGTGTTCCAAGGAAAAGCTAAATAGAGATAAGACGTACATGTGAGTGACGCAGCAGCCCTATGCCATGAAAGAACTACTACTGGTCACAAAAAACAAAAGGCGCACAACGGCGCCCTATAAAGTTGAAATAAAATTTACACCGCGAATGACGTTCCACACCCGCAAGTACTGGAAGCGTTTGGATTCTTAAAAGAAAAACCCCGGTTGTTCAAACCATTCTCCCAATCGATTTCCATTCCGGCAAGATAAAGTTCGTGTGCCTTGTCAATAACGAACCTGATGTTTTCTGCTTCATATTCCTGATCGTTGGCGGTTTGTTTATCAAAACCCAACACATACGAAAGACCCGAGCAACCGCCACCCTTCACGCCTATGCGCAGCACATTCGTTGCATCAAATCCTGGTTCGCTCGTCAGCCGTTTTATTTCAGTCAGTGCGCTGGCAGTAAACTTTACTGGAGCTTCTGTGGTTGTATTCATTTCACAAATTTAGCAAACTAACGTTCAACATAGTGCCTGCCACACATGTACCAACAGAGTTTCACACTATTTTTGCCGCTCAATAAACCTGCATGGAAGAATCAACCCTAAGTATCATTATCTCCGTTGTTGCCCTTTTAATCTCCCTGTTTGCCTTGTTTGGATCGAAAGATAAATCTCAACAATCCACCGAAGCCGATCCCAGCACCCGGCCGTTGAAGCTGCAGGCCTACGAGCGACTGGTTATCCTGTGCGAACGCATCTCCCTGCCGAATATCATAAGCCGTACAAATCAACCGGACTTATCTGCCCGGGAAATGCAATACATGCTGATTGAAAACATCAAGCAGGAGTTTGAATACAACGCTTCGCAACAGATTTATGTTACCCAGGCTGCCTGGGAAGCCGTCAGGAATTTAAGAGACCAAAGCCTCCTCGTTATTAATACGATTGCAAGAACATTATCCCCCGATGCAAAGGCAAATGACCTGAACAAAGGAATTTTGGAAATGATCATGGCCCAGGAAAATGCTGCCTTACATACGCTTACATTGACAACGTTAAACGACGAAGCAAAGAAGATTATGTAAAAGTTCAGGTACAGAACGTTTATCACCTAAGGCAATTGCTGCTGCTAAATCCTTTCATCACCCAGTGTTAGCTACTATATGAACAAACAAGTTTTTACTGACTCCGGTATCGAAATAAGGACCCTTTATACAAAAGAAGATCAGCCCGGTATCCCACAGGAACTCCCCGGCGAATTTCCTTATACCCGCGGCGTTCAGCCCGATATGTACCGCGGAAAGCTCTGGACCATGCGGCAATATGCCGGATTTTCAACGGCAGAAGAAAGCAACAAGCGCTATCACTACCTGCTTTCCCAGGGAGTAATGGGACTGAGTGTTGCTTTTGATCTGCCTACACAGATTGGTTACGACAGCGATCATGCATTGGCAGAAGGTGAAGTAGGGAAAGTAGGCGTAGCAATAGACTCTTTGCAGGACATTGAAACACTTTTTAGCGGAATCAAACTGGAAGAAGTTTCAACATCCATGACCATCAATGCAACCGCTTATATTCTTCTCTCCTTTTATGTAGCACAGGCAAAAAAACAGGGTGCGGACCTGAAAAAAATTTCCGGAACAATACAGAATGACATCCTGAAAGAATATGCGGCAAGAGGAACGTATATCTATCCGCCCAAGCCGTCCATGCGCATCATCACCGACATATTTGAATGGTGCAGCAAGGAACTGCCCAAGTGGAATACCATCTCCATCTCCGGCTATCATATCCGCGAAGCAGGAAGCACGGCCGTGCAGGAAATTGCTTTTACGCTGAGTAATGGCAAAGCGTATGTTCAGGCGGCGCTGGAAACTGGGCTCGACATTAACGTGTTTGGCAAACGGCTTTCTTTTTTCTTTAATGCCCATAATAATTTATTTGAGGAAGTGGCCAAGTTCAGGGCAGCAAGGCGCATGTGGGCCCGGATCATGAAAGAGTTGGGAGCCACCGATCCCAAGGCAATGATGCTTCGGTTTCATACACAAACCGGCGGAAGTACATTAACGGCCCAGCAGCCTTTGAACAATATTTCAAGAGTAACCGTACAAACGCTGGCGGCTGTTCTGGGTGGTACGCAATCGCTGCATACCAATGGCTATGATGAAGCCTTGAGTTTACCAACCGAAGCGGCTGCCCGCATCGCCTTGCGTACGCAACAGGTAGTTGCTTTTGAAAGCGGTGCGCCTGATACGGTAGACCCGCTTGCCGGCTCTTATTATGTGGAAGCCCTTACCAGCGAAGTGGAAGAAAAGGCCTGGCAATTGATTCAAAAGATTGATGCAATGGGCGGAAGCGTAACGGCCATTGAGCAAGGCTATATGCAGGACGAAATTGCCAGAAGTGCTTACGAATACCAACGTAATATTGAATCCGGCGAAAAGATTATTGTTGGCGTCAACAAGTTTCAGGTGAAAGAAGAAAATACGATTCCCGGCTTCCGGATCGATGACAGTATTCGTGAGCAGCAGATACAGAGGCTAACGGCGTTAAAAGCAGGCCGGGATCAAAAGGCGGTTACACAAGCACTGGAAACCATTAGGTCAAAAGCGGTTGATGGAACCAATGTCATGCCGTCAGTCCTGGAGGCGGTTGAACAGTATGCAACATTGGGTGAAGTAGCAGATGTTTTGCGGCGTGTGTTCGGTGAGTTCAAATAAAAAAGACCGGGTAAATAAATAACAAACGGCATCAGCTTTTGCTGATGCCGTTTGTTATTTTAAAGCGCTGTTTATTTAATTGCTTTATTAATGGCGGTTGCCGAATCGCGGTGCATTAGCAGGACCGGCAGTGTTTTGGCGGCCCATGCCTTCAACTCCGGATCCGATCCTCCGTTTGCTTGCTTCTGAAAGTCTGCTATGGTTTTCTGGTGATCGTTCACCATCATGCTCATATAA
The DNA here is from genome assembly GCA_036388115.1 of Flavisolibacter sp. GTDB lineage: Bacteria > Bacteroidota > Bacteroidia > Chitinophagales > Chitinophagaceae > Flavisolibacter. The sequence continues at coordinate 5,051 of DASVSM010000705.1, read as the reverse complement.
TGTTTGTCAAATGCTTTTCCGGTCATCTTGCGCATTTCTTCCATGTGCTTTTGCATATCTGCCGGCAAGGCAGTGGGTGGAGTGGCACCCCGGCCTGACACCATCGACATCAGCTCGGAGTTGGCTTTGTTGTGGTCGTTTACCATCATTGTTCCGAAAGCTTTTACACGGCCGTTTGCAGCATTTTGCTGGGCCACATTGCCGGCCTCTACTTCCATCATTCCGCCCATGGCAGCTTTCATCACAAATGTTGAATCCTGTGTGCTCAAGGGAAGTCTGTTAGCTGCGGTAGTATTGGCCGTTCCGGCGTTTTCGTTTGTGGCAGGAGTAGATGTAGCAGTATTGTTGGATGTATGCGCACCGCTATCTGAGGGGTTAGACGTAGCGGTGGTTCCTGAATCACTGCAGGCGGCCAGCCCGGTCAATAAAACAAATCCGGCAATTGTTAGATGCGTTTTTTTCATAAAAAGAAATTTATGGTTCACCTTAAAATCTTATGCCATGCACCAGCTTCGAAGCCGGCATGGATAAGCCAGGCGTTTTAAAAAGAAATTATCAACGTGTCTGATGGCGTCGGGCAATAATTCCGGCAAAGGAAAATTCAGTTACTTTGGCACCAACTCTTCCGTATGAAAAAAGCTTTTCTTTCCTTTTGTCTTTCGATTTTATTTTTTGCGGGCAACACGCAAAATAATTTTATCAGGGATAGCATTGACCAATACATCCTGCGCGGATTGAAAGATTGGGATGTCCCTGGTCTTTCTGTTGTAATTGTAAAAGACGGGCGGACTGTTTTACTGAAAGGTTATGGTGTTCGCGACATCAATACCAGGACGCCGGTAGATGAAAACACGCTGTTCATGATTGCCAGCAACACCAAACTCTTTACCGGCACTGTGCTCGCTTTGCTGGAAGCAAGAGGAAAGCTGAATCTCAATGATAAAATCACAAAATATTTTCCGGGCTACCGCCTGTACGATACAACTGCAACCAAACTCGTAACCATCCGCGATATGCTGACGCACCGGATTGGTACCAAAACATTCCAGGGTGATTTTACATTCTGGAACACAAAACTCACACGTTCCGAAATCATCAATAAAATGCGGCTGCTGAAGCCATCACTGCAGTTCAGGCAGGACTATGGTTATTGTAACAGTTGTTTTTTAACAGCCGGTGAAGTAGTGCCAAAAGTAACAGGTAAGTCATGGGAAGACTTTGTGAATGACACGATAGTAAAACCATTAGGGATGAACAGCACCCTGGTACTGTCAACCGGTATAGAAAAGCAACCAAATGCGGCAGTGCCTTATACAACGGTGTATACAGGAACGTTGCAACGGGTACCGTACGACAACTGGAACAACCTCGCTCCTGCTGCCAGCATTATCAGCAATGTAGCTGATCTTTCACGCTGGCTGCAGATGCAACTGGATAGTGGAAAGTTTAATGGACAGCAAATACTTCCCTGGTCGGTTTTGCAAAAGACCAGAGACGTGAATATTATTACCGGCAGCCGTAAATCTTCTGCTTTTCCCATTCATTTCAGAGGCTATGGATTAGGATTATTTGCGGCAGACTATAACGGGCGACAAATTTACTGGCATACCGGTGGCGCCGGTGGAATGGTGAGCAATGTTTGTTTTGTACCCGAAGAAAACCTTGGAATTGCTATCCTGACCAATAACGATAATCAAAACTTTTTTGAAGCGCTTCGTTACCAGATACTGGATGCGTACCTGGGCGTGCCTTATGTAAACCGCAGCCTGCAGCAACTTGCCGGCTTTAAAAGTGAATTGCAAAAACAGGTAAAAGAGATTGAAGGATGGCGAGCCAGAATAAAAGGCGCAAGGCCCGAATTACCTGCAACTGCTTACGCCGGCGTATACACCAATGAACTTTATGGCAACATTACGATCAGCCAGGTTGGGAACGATGGCAAAATAAACTTCAGTGCCAAGCCAGACCTTTCCGCTACGTTGCGTTACATGGATAACGGTGAGTGGCTGATGGAATACAATAACATTGAGTACGGGATTTTTTTGGTGAAGTTTGACATTGCAGGCGGCAAAGTGAAATCCATCACCACGAAGCAAAATGAATTTGTGGAGTATGATCCTTATACATTTATGAAGAAGTGAATTCCCTGTCCTCTGCCAGCCGGCGGAGAGACTTAGGTCGGTCAGACTTTTCCATTGCGTTCTTGCGTCAAAGATTAATGTTAATGAAGTACAACTGCTCAATAGAATTACAAAGCGTACAAGAGTGCGACGCAAGTAAAGCCTTATAGAAAGAAAAAGCTGGTTACATAATAACCAGCTTTTTCTTTTATGATGATTGAAAGAAGAAAATACGCAACAACCTAAGTCTATCCGCCTCAGGCGGAGGACAGGGGAATTTTATTTGAAGATGCAAATTGATGTACGTTGTTGACAAACGAGAAATCAGCAATGATATTTTTTATCTGATTGATGTCATCGGCGAATATCCGGTCTTCTTCTGCAAAGCTCACAAACTTTCTTACGTAGTCGTGCGCAAATTCAAGGATGGCACTGCTTTTCAGCGGCCTCCTGAATTCAATTGCCTGGCAGGCAGAAAGGAGCTCAATGGCAAGAATGAATTCGAGGTTATCTAATACGGTGTTTAATTTCCGTCCGCTGATGCTTCCCATACTTACATGGTCTTCTTGTCCCAATGATGTAGGAATGCTGTCGGCACTGCTGGGAAAACACAGGGTTTTGTTTTCGGTGACCAATGCTGCGGTTGTGTATTGCGGAATCATAAAGCCGCTGTTCAATCCTACTTTTTTCATTAGCAACATCGGCAGTCCCCATTTTCCTTCCAGCAACAGGTAACATCGGCGATCTGAAATATTCCCGATTTCCGAAGCTGCAAAACAGGCATAGTCCAAAGGGAGGGCAAGTGGTTGTCCATGAAAATTTCCACCACTGATCGTATCATCTTCACCAAAAACAACCGGGTTGTCCGTCACGGAATTTGCTTCGATCTCTGTAAGCATTTTTAAATGCAGCCATGCATTGCGTGATGCGCCGTGAACCTGCGGCATACATCGCAGTGAATATGGGTCCTGCACCCTGCCACAATCGATATGGCTTTGCATGATCTCCGAATCATCAAGCAATAAACGCAGCCGTTTTGCTACAAGCTGGCTCCCTTCGAATGGTCTTAACTGGTGCAGCCGTTCATCAAACGGGGCTTTTGTGCCGGTAAGGGCTTCCAGGCTCATAGCCCCGATAATATCGGCAGCCTCAAGGCAGTTATGCATTCGCTGCACTGCTTTGATGGCGTACGCTAATATGAACTGCGTTCCATTAATTAGCGCCAGGCCTTCTTTCGGACCAAGAGTGACAGGTGACATTTTTAATTCAGAAAAAACGCTTGCCGTTGTTCTCTTTTGTCCTTTGTAAAATACTTCACCCAGGCCTATCAACGGCAAACATAAATGGGCCAGCGGAGCAAGGTCGCCGGATGCTCCTACGCTTCCCTTTTCGGGTACAACCGGAATTACATCTTCCTCCAAATGCCAGAGCAGCCGTTCAATGGTGCTTAACTGCACGCCAGAAAATCCTTTCGACAGTGCCTGCACTTTTGTTATGATCATTAACCGTACGATCTCCGGCGGCGCAGGGTCGCCAACTCCTACACTGTGGCTTTGCAGAATTTTATATTGCAAGGTGGCAGTATCTTCTTCGCTGATCTTGGTATTGGCCAGAATTCCGAATCCTGTTGTGATGCCATAAACGGTTTTGCCGGCATCAACCATCTGTTGTACGTAATGCTGGCTTTCATTAATTTTTTTCACCGTCTCCTCGTGCAAGCTGCCTTTTACCTTTTTTTGGGCTAGAAGAATGGCTGTTTGAACGGTAAGGGTATCCTTCCCAAAGAAAAACTTGTTTTGCATAATTGAAGGGTAAAAATATTTTTTATTTTACAGGGACAAGCCACCAATTACAAACACTATGGAAAACCTCTTAATGTTTCTTGCCACCAGCCTGGTTCTTCGTATTACAACACCTAAATTCAAACGCTACCTGACAGGGAATGGATGCTCGGCGCTTTTGGTTTCGGGAAACAACACCTTGCACTTTAAACACACCAAAGATGGCGACAGGGTATATTTCTATGATCATACAATTACTGGCGTCACCTACGGTTTGATCATGGTGCAAATGAAAGAACTATATACCCTTCACCAGGCTGAGAATATTTTAGTTCAATACATCAACCGGGTGCGGCGTCCGCTTTATATTGCCCATAACACCGGTATGGAAACAGAAAAGAAAAATGGTGTCATTACCATTTCCGATTATTGGCAGGATGAGACAGGTACCGACTGGAAGATCAAAGGCTACACAAACGGTAAAACCATTGCCGTGCTTTATGTAAAAAACATTGGCAGCTCCCCGGTTATGGAACACGACGATTTTTTGAATGGATTCAGATTTTCCAATTTTTCCTAGCGCAATAAATAGCCCTTTCTCTTATCTTTGCCGCCGTTCTTTTGGTCCGGTAGCTCAGCTGAATAGAGCAACTGCCTTCTAAGCAGTAGGTCACTGGTTTGAATCCAGTCCGGATCACTACATAAGTTCTTGAAAAATAGATACTTATGATTTTTGAAAATCCTTTATCTGTAGCATTTTTCCGCAAGGGTTAACACTTTCGTTAACACTTTTAAAAATGCTTCTGTTATGATACACCTATCCAACGGCTGCAAATGCAGCGAACCAAAAGTCAACCCTGCTAATTGGGAAACAGGGAAAGCCTCGCTTAAAAAGAACTGGTTTATCTACTACCGGTTTTATGATCCCTCGGTCAAAGACAAGTATCCGAAAGGTAAGCTCCGCATCATTAAATGAATGAATGATGCAAAAACTTTGGAAGAGCGACGGGAGATCGTTCGAGCTCTTATTAACCTAGAGCTCAATGAACTGAAAAATTTGGGTTGTAACCCAATTTTAGAAAAGCAACTCACTCCTACAACTCAAATTAAATCACTTACTCCAGACACGCCTCTTATTGAAGCACTAAGA
>DASVSM010000704.1:0-2149 GCA_036388115.1 Flavisolibacter sp. | reverse complement strand
GTTTGCAATGATTGTGTATAATTAAAATTCAACCGGCAGCCGATTCCATTTTGATTTTTAAATGTTCTGACATAATCGATATTGAAGGGAAAGCCGGCTTCTTCCGATGTGTGGTCCTCAATAAAAAGGGTTGGAGCAGATGGTTGATTATTTACCACAATTTGGTTATAGTAACTGATTGTTTGTCTCCGGCCCTTCTGAATATAGAAGCCGGTGCCTGCTTCCAATCTGTTTTGACCCACAAGAAAAGCATAATGAATGGTAGGCTGCAGGTATAGATAACGATCACGTTCGCGGGTGTCAATCAGAAAAACGGTTCCGTTTGCAGTGGTATAATTTTTTTGAAACCGCGGCTCAAAAAAGTGAATTGAATAACCAATGCGTGCAGACAAGCGATTGTTTTTGAATCGGCGTTCTACTTCTGCAAAATGCGAAAAAGCCCACGCCTCTCTTGACTCGGTAATGTTGGCTGTATTGGTCACGCCAAAATCCCTTACCCATCCACCATTTTTATAAAACAAGCTGTAGGACGGCCCGGCACCAGCATTGACAAACCATCTTGAAGTTTTACTCTGGCCGAAAAGCGAAAAGGAGATAAAAATGAAAAAAATTGCAACTAAATGTTTTGGCATAACAGAGGTTTTAGTTGCAGGTAAGTTATTAAAAAGAAAAAGCACCCGCAGATGCGCGGGTGCTTTTTACAAATATCTTATAAAATCTTACTTTACCAGAGCATTCACTTTCCTGGCAAGCTTCCGCTTTAAATTAGACGCCTTGTTTTTATGAATGACGCCACGCTTAGCCAGCCTGTCGATCATGGAAGCTACTGTTGGAAGCTGCTCACCGGCGGCTGTTGCATCAGTGCCTGCACGCAGGTCGCGGATTGCGTTACGGGTGGTTTTACCATAGTAGCGGTTACGTTCGCGACGCTTAGCTGATTGACGTACATCTTTTTTCGTTGCCTTATGATTAGCCATGTTCTTTAGAATTTCGGACGGCAAATGTAGGGGAAACAATCCAAATCTGAACCAGGGTTTTTAGGATTTTAAAGGATTTTTGGGAAAATGATGGTGCGTTCCGGAAGCTCAAAGCTACGCCGGAAGCAAAGCTGCCTGCTTTTTTTGAACGATCCGTAAACAAGTGAACTTGACAACTTATGAACATTTCAGCGGTATATTTGCCGACCCAATCCAAACTTCCATTCATGAAGGATTTTTCATACATCACACACTCTCATCCAAGCTATATTGAAGGTCTTTACCAGGAATTTGTACAGAACCCTGAAAATGTAGATCCGGAATTCAGGCGTTTTTTCGAAGGGTTTGACTTTGCTGTCAGCCAGGGAACCAATGGCCATGCTACCACCGGGGCAGCGCCTGCGGTTAACGGTACTCCCTTTGATGCCGGCCAGTTAACCAAAGAGTTTGCCGTTTACAGCCTTATTCAGGCTTACCGTCATAAAGGTCATTTGGTGGCCAATACCAATCCTATCCGGAAAAGAAAGGATAGAGGCGCCAATCTTGATCTGAAATATTTCGGCCTGACAGAAGCCGATCTTTCTGCAACATTTGAGGCCGGAAAATTTATCGGGTCTGGCCCGGCCACTTTGCAGCAAATTCTTGATAAACTGCAGAACGTGTACACCAAACATGTGGGCATTGAGTATGGGTATGTTTTAAGGCAGGACAGGCTGGAATGGTTGCAAAAAGAAATGGAGAACGGGTTTGCAAAAGCCTTACCTCTGGATGTAAAAAAACGCATTCTGCAAAAGCTCAATCAAGGGGTCATTTTCGAAAAGTTTCTTCACACCAAATACATCGGGCAAAAACGTTTTTCGCTGGAAGGCGGCGAAACCACCATTGCCGCATTGGACACAATTATTAATACGGGTGCAGAACTGGGCGTAAAAGAAGTAGTGATAGGCATGGCACACCGTGGCCGCCTGAACGTGCTGGCAAACATCCTGGGTAAAACATACGAGCAGATCTTTAGTGAGTTTGAAGGCACCGCTATTCCTGACCAGACAATGGGCAGCGGTGACGTGAAATACCATCTTGGCTTCAGTTCGGAAGTGGATACACTATCCAACAAAAAAGTGCATCTGAAACTGGCGCCAAATCCTTCTCACCTGGAGGCTGTAAACCCGGTA
>DASVSM010000703.1:0-5878 GCA_036388115.1 Flavisolibacter sp. | reverse complement strand
AAAAAAGCTACGAACTAATTCAAGTTGGTTAGTTGAGATATTAATGGGGTTATGCCCTAATTCTTCCAATCATCTCGCATGCGATAACTCGTATCGGCGCAAGCCTCGTTATTTTGGGCAAATGCGGTTTGCAAAAACAGCAGTAAAAAAGCAGTCAGCAGTGGTTTCATCAGTAGTGGACTTACAACGAAGTAACACGGAAAAAATTACATTTTCCGGCGGTAAGGACTTCCACTTATGTAGGATTAATATCTGTAACGCTTATCCCTATTTTGTATTTCGTATTTTGCAAGCCATGCTTGATGCCTTACTAAAAGGAATAACCCTTGGCTTGCTGTTAGCGATATCTGTCGGACCCATAGTGTTTACAGTTATCAAACAAAGCCTGAACAATGGGCTGAAGGGTGGCATGGCATTCATCGCCGGTATTTTCTTTTCCGATATTTTGTTGGTTGTGTGCTGTAATTTTTTCACGCAGTTCTTTACAATGCTGAGCAGTTATTCCACCCCGCTTGGCATTGCCGGTAGCATTCTGCTGATTTTAGTCGGCTTTTATTTTCTATTTTTTAAAAAGGTACAGATGACTGCCGAAGGTCATCAGTTGTTGCTCTTCAAAGGAAGCGATTATGCAAAAATGATCTTAGCGGGCGCGGTAATGAACCTGCTGAACCCCGGTATCATTGTATTTTGGTTTACCACTGCCACTGCTTTTATTTCGCATTCGTTGAATAAACGCCTGATCATTTTTAGCGTGGCACTGCTGCTGGCGTTGGCCGCCGATATTGCCAAAGTTGTTTTAGCGGATAAGCTTCGCAAGAAACTCACGCCAAAAAATATTCACCGCATCAATAAGATCAATGGCGTCATCTTAATTGGATTTGGCATTGCTTTGTTATGGGGATTACTGATGTACGGTAAAGCAGGAGGCCACTGATGAAAGCAAAAAAAGAAAAAGAGAAACAAAATCAAAACCGTGGCCTGGCCGGACGCATCTGGCTTTGGACAAAACGCCTTTTCCTCGCCCTTTTTATAGCGCAACTGCTTTACATTATTGTACTGAAATGGATTGATCCTCCACTTACACTTACACAACTCGGTAGCTGGGTCAGTGGCGACGGATTGAAAAGGGATTATGTAGGTGGCGATGAAATTTCTTCTAACCTCAAACTGGCTGTTATTGCTTCGGAAGACCAGATCTATCCCGACCACAGCGGTTTTGACTGGAAGAATATTAAAAAAGCAATGGCGTACAATGAGAAAAAGCCAAACCGTGTTCGTGGCGCCAGCACCATCAGTCAGCAGGTAGCGAAGAATGTTTTTCTATGGCAGGGCCGCGACTGGATACGAAAAGGGCTGGAAATCTACTTTACAAAAATGATCGAATGGATCTGGGGCAAGGAAAGAATACTGGAAGTGTACCTGAACGTGATTGAAATGGGCAAAGGTATTTATGGCGCAGAAGCTGCTGCGCAGTCGTATTTTGGAAAGCCTGCCAAAAACCTCACTCGCAGAGAGGCTGCGATGATTGCGGCCTGCCTTCCAAATCCAAAAGTGCTAACGGTAAAGCCAATACACAGGCAGGTAGCATCGCGAAGTAGCTGGGTAGTAGGCCAAATGAATTATCTCCAAAAAGACCCCGATGTGCAGGCCGTGATAAAACCCCCAACCCCCTGAAGGGGGCTTTGTGTCCTTAGCTCAAAGAGTGTTTACAAAACGTAACGCCTCCGACTCTGTAAGTCAGAGATGGTAGATATATAAGATAGCTTAAACAGTTGGTGGCGTAAGCCCCTTTAGGGGTTGGGGTTTTTTACTTCCAGTTTTATTTTATCGCTGTTGTGGGTAAACAGCCCGCTGTCCGACATGATACCAAAACGCATAAAGTAGTTGCCCTTTTGTAAGCCTGGAAGAACTGTCAACATGCGAATATTTCTTTTCAACATCTCCTGCAGTGAAAAGGAAAGCTCGATATATTTTATCATTTTTTGGCCGCTAAAAAAAGCAACAGCCATCCGCTGGTCAACTGTTGAATGTTCCCGCAAATAGGTTTCATAGTAGGCAGGAATATCAACATGAAATTCAGTCGTCAACCTATCTGATGTAATTATTTTCTGATCATTTGCTGTAAATATGATTTTGGCAAAAGAATGATAGCTGCTGTCGTAATTATAACCAATGGTATAAAGCGGCGTTTTTATTTGGTTTTGAAAGTGTTCAATACCGTAAATATCCATCACATAAACAGGTTTGCCGAGAAGCGAATCTTCTATTTTCCAGAAGTTGTAGTTGTTTCTTCTTTCATCAAACTTGTTTAGCGAATACGTTATTGCACCGGTATAAAAAGCATACTTGGAGGAACGCTGGTAGCTGTTGTTAAAAACAACCGGAAGACCGGCTGTCTTTTGTTTTAATTCCTGCGGCCATGCTTTCCACCCGTGATAACGTTCAACAATTGCCTGTGCCGGAACAATATCCACAACCATCACCACGCGAAAAGCCAGCACCAGTAAAAACGTGAAGGGCAATAGGCGATAAACCCATTTTTTAGCTCTTTCTTTTTGCAATAGAAACTGCTGTGTCAGCACAAGCAATGGGATGATAGCAGGCGACGTCCAGTTAGGCTCTACCTTTCCTTTGAGTGTACTTAATAAAAAGAAAAGGAAAACACCAACAGCCGTATACTTTAGTGCTTTTTCAAAACTGTTTTTGCTGCGGTAGAGAAAGGCAATGGGCCAAAGCAGCAAACCAATGAATGGTCCGGCCAATAGCAATTGTCCAAGCACATAATCGGTGGTATAATTTAATTTGTAGGGATTGACGTTGCTTTCAAAAAGATGATAGCGAAAGCTGATCCAGTTGTGCTGGTACTGCCAGTATAAATGCGGCGTAAATAACAGTAGTGCAAGTGTTGCTGCCACATAAACCTTTGCATCTTTCAACAGCTTCCAATTCGATAACAGGACAAAGAAAAAAATCAGCACTGCATGGTACTTGCTGTAAAGAAGACAGGCAGCTACAAGGCCAAGTAATAAAACATTCAGCCAGGAAGGTTTCTGCAGGTAGTTTTTATACACCCAAAAAAACAAAGCGGTAAAAAACATGAGTGGCGTATCCGGCACCGCCATAAAGCCGCCGATCTGCAACACGGCTACCGATAGTACAATGGTATAAAATAGGGCCGGCGCTTTTTGTGCAAGCAGTTTTTCCGTAACAAAAATAGTGGCGGTGTTTAACAGCAGTGGAAGAATGCGGACTGCCACTTCACCCGATAAGAAAGTCGTCCCGATTTTGATCAATAAGGCTACCATCGGTGGATGATCAAAATAGCCCCAGTCGAGGTATTTTGAAAACACCCAGTAATAGGCTTCGTCATCCTGCAGTTCAGTAAAAATGCATTGAAAAAGGCCAAGCAGAAACCAGCCGGTATAAAACAGAGTGCGATGATTTTTTTGGATGAATGCTTTCAATTGTTTGTATTTGAAATCCTGTCAACCGCTTTTATGGCCATCTGAAGCCGTTGTTCGTTTGTGCCGCTGATGATGGTCCATGGTATGCCGCAGTTGATGACAATGTCTTTGTAAGTTTTAAATAACCGCCGCCGGGTTGCCAGGTCAGGGTACTCTCTCAGCTCGTCTTTTGTCCAGGGCAAATCCGTGTCGCAAAGCAAATAAAGGTCGCAAGCTGTTTTTGCAATTGTCTTTAATATCCACGTCGGACAATTGGCAAATGCCACTTCGTGCCAAACCTTCATTACATACATATCCGTATCAATAAAATAAAGGCCGTTCTGTGCCCTGCTTTCAAAAACTCTTTGCAATTCCAACTGGCCCTTTGCAATTGCCGACAGGTCGGTATAGGTATAGTTCATCCCGTTTTTTAACAGGTATTCCCTGGCAAACTCCGGGCACCAAACAGTCCGGTAATGTTCGGCCAGTTGCTGGCATAGAGTGCTTTTCCCTGTCGATTCCGGCCCTATGATCACCACTCTTCTCATCTTATTTCAAATTCAAACGTTTCTATGCTTTGGTTTTGCTTTGCCCGCTTCCTCCATTCAACCAGGCCAAACACAGCCATCACCAAAAGCACAATGTAATACACACTGGTAAAGGCGTAGCCTTTGCTATAATACAAAGGAACGGACGCAATGTTGGTGGCAATCCACCACCACCAGCTTTCCACTTTTTTTCGTGCCATCAGCCACATGCCCGTATACGCTGTTGCAGAAGCAAAAGCATCGGCCCAGGGAATAGCGGTGGGAAAATGATGCTGCTTTAAAAAGGTCAGTATAAAAAACAAGGTCACGTAAAACGCCAGAAAGAAAATGATTTCCTGTACCCATTCTTTTTTATTGGAGAACGTGATTTGCACCAGGGGCTTTTGTGCCTGGTTTCTTCTTGTCCAAAGCCACCAGCCGTAAATGCTCATTACCGTATAATAAAAATTTACGCTGGCTTCGCCAACCAGTTGCGCTTTTAAACTTAGGTAGATGTAAATGATCGTATTGAGCAGGCCTGTCGGGTAAACCCAGGTGTTTTCTTTGCGGGAAAACCAGACGCTGACGATGCCGGCAACAACGGCAATAAATTCCAGTAAGGTTGTATTTTTTAAATTGGCAACGACCTGTTCGAGAAAATCCTGCATAGGCCACAAACCTAACTAAAGGGCTTTATACCAGCGGAGTGGTTGTAAAAAATTGGGGCCTTTTTCCGTTAGAAACAAAACAGGAAAATCATCGCGGCTAATGCGTGGTTCACGTGTGACTTCAAAATGCAGATGCGGAAAAGCACTGAAACCAGTATTTCCACTCAACCCAATCCATTGACCCTGCTGCACGGTATCACCAACATTTACCATAGCGCCATTGTGCTGCAGATGCCAGTAATGCGCATAGGTGCCATCACTGTGGCGGATTGTAATGCCGTTTCCTTTTCCCACAAATTTGCGGCTGATGCCTCCTGAAGTATTGCTTGCTCTTGCAAATGACACGACTCCCTCCCTTGTGGCCAGTACCCTGGTTCCTTCGTTTACTTTAAAATCAATTGCATAATCGCCTTTGTGCGAAAAAAGAGATTCATAACCCTGGGCGACAAACACCTTTTTCCCTTTTTCGAAAGGAAGGGGATATACATGATAATGATTGGCCATTAACTGGTCGGCCCTTGTTATGAATTCATTGTTTTGTACCACAGAACAAGCAGATAAAAAAAGCAGGAGGACAACAAATCGCATTCGCAGAATTTCTGTGCAAAGATGACTGTATTAATCTTTCCCAAACACAGGTTATGTTAGCTTGTTAAATTGCTTTTTCCGAAGCAACGCGGGGGAAGCTGTCGTTGTCAAGCGTAAAAAAGTGATTTATGAGACGCTATTTTATGCTGATTTTCGGCTTATTGGTTTTCGGTTTATTCTCCTGTAAGAAAGAAAAAGAAAACCCCTTATCACAACATGATGTGTTTTCTGTGGCAGGACCGGCAACCGGTGCGGTTAACACGGCGGTGACCCTTACCGTTACTTATCGGTACATGAACGGGTGCGACTATATCGGGAGCTTTGAAGAAAGCCGGTCGGGAAATACCGTAACGGTAAAGGCCTACGCCAAGCCTGTTGGAAAAGAAGTTGTTTGTACGCAGGATACAGGCTTCCGGACCATTGCGTACCAATTTAGTTCTGCCACTTCAGGCACGTTCAGCCTGAGGTTTATGAAACCCGATGGTACTTCGGTGGATCATACCGTAACCATTCAGTAAACAAAAAAGCATCCCTCACCGGATGCTTTTTATTATGTTGAAAGATGTAGGGCCATTTTGCTTATTCTGCTTCTGCCACTACTTCTTTTACTTCGGGGATCATGCGCTTCATCATGCCTTCGATGCCCGCCTTT
>DASVSM010000702.1:0-7213 GCA_036388115.1 Flavisolibacter sp. | reverse complement strand
AGAAGTTGATTTCATGAAAAATGCGGTGGGTCAACGTGATGCCCTGGCATACGAAACAGGTATTCAAAAAGCAGTTTTCATTGGTCGCATTCTGGATTATAACCTGCCTGCAAACTTTATAGAGCAGCAGAACAAAATCCTGAAAAGCATGACGAAGGAACAAATGAAAGCAATGGCACAAAAATACCTTCACCCCGATAAGATGAACATTCTTTTAGTAGGTGATAAAAAGAAGATACTGGATGGTGTGAAAAAGCTCGGTTATGATATTGTGGAACTGGATGTGGATGGAAACCTGGCAGGTAAGCAAGCCTTTTAATTGATCTGATGGTATTATAAAAGCCCCGCAGTTGCGGGGCTTTTTATGTAAAGAGATTCGTGTGCCGATATTCTGTTGACGTTGGCAACAATTCTGCATGCAAACTGATTATGAGTTTAGGTGATGACATCTTAAAAAAGATCAACAAGAAATTTGAGCCTTCGTCCAAAGTTTCCCTGCGTTACAAAAACTATGACCTGGTGCTGGTAACGGATAAAGAGGGAAACGGCGTACAGCTTTTTATGGGAAAAGAAAATGAAGAAGGTATTATTAAAGGCGACCGGTATGCACGAACGATGAAGTATGACCGTGAGGGCAATCTCATCAAAGATCATTGGGAAAGAAAAGGCAAGGCTTCCTGAACAGATGAGTTATGACTGGCACCGTTTTGGAACTTTCTACAAAAAACGTGAGTTATGATAGTTCCAGCAATAGCATTGATTGTGATTTTATTTTTTGTGGTGCGCTTTATTATTGGAGCAGCAAAGAAAAAAAGGGAAGGTGGCGATTTGGGCGATAGAAGAGCAGGGCCAACGCCATTCCCAACCAAGGGCGATTCGTCGGCTGCGCACGGGCCAGCTTAGGCTTTTCTCTTTTCTTGTTATTGGATTTCACGCAAAGGCGCAACGGAAGGTTCTCTATGTTTCTCTGTGTCCTTCCTGTCTCTGTGGTTCAAAAAGCGCAATAGAATTCATGAATGTACAAGAGTGCGACGCAAGTAAAGCTTCATAGCAGCACCGGCCCCTGGTCCAAAAAAGAAAGGGCTCAATCAAAATTGATTGAGCCCTTCAAGTATCGCGTAAGAGCTAGTGTCTGTGCTTTGATCTCCCTCTCCTAATGGAGAGGGTCAGGGGTGAGGTTTACAAATCCTCTTCCCTCTCCAGCATCAAAATAGCACCCTGCGGAACAATAAAATATTTCTCGCCTTCGTACATAATTTCCGTAGCGCCCCCTGATAAAAAAATAGCCAGATCACCTTCCCTCGCCTGTAGTGGAATGTATTTTACCTGCTCTTCATGACTCTTCCACGACTCCTCTTCGGTAGGCATGGGTATGGCATAACCAGGGCCTGCTTTAATGACATAGCCTTGTTGCACTTTTTCTTTTTCCTGCACACCGGGTGGCAGGTACAAACCGGTTTGGGTACGTTCGTTTGGCCGTGTGGGCCTAACCAATACACGGTCGCCAATAATGATGAGTTTTTTCAATCGATTATCCGGAGTAAGATGCATTGCCATAATTGTGGAAATAAGCCGCAAAAATAGAGCATGGGCCAATTTTTGCACCGATGGTACAGGCGGAAAAAGATGTTGTGTAAAAAGCCATTAATTTTATACTCAACTAAAAACCCATTATCATGGCCGAGAAAAAAGCTAAGATTTTACTTTGCGAGGACGATCCGAATTTAGGAAGTGTATTAAAGAACTATCTGGAGTTGAATGATTATGATGTTACGCTTGAACGGGATGGCCGTCTGGGACTGGCTGCCTTTCAGCGTGAAGGCTTTGAACTTTGCATGCTGGATGTCATGATGCCCAATATGGATGGTTTTACACTGGCTGAAGAAATTCGCGACATCAATCCTGATGTGCCGCTGTTTTTCTTAAGTGCCAAAACCATGAAGGAAGACATTATCCAGGGCTATAAACTGGGTGCGGATGATTACATCACCAAGCCTTTTGATAGTGAAGTGTTGCTGCATAAGATAAAGGCTATCCTTAAACGAAACGAGGAACTCAACCGCGAGTCGGAGAACCGGGAGTTTGACATGGGTTCTTATCATTTCAATCCAAAGCTGCGTGAGCTTTCGCACGATGGTAAAACGCAGACGCTGTCGCCAAAAGAAAATGAATTGCTGAAAATGCTTTGCGAACACCTGAATGATCTGCTGCCACGTGAGCAGGCATTAAAACGCATTTGGGGCAGCGACACCTATTTTAACGGCCGAAGCATGGATGTATACATTGCCAAGCTGCGGAAGTATCTTAAGGACGATACCAATATAGAAATTGTGAATATTCATGGCAATGGGTTCAGGCTGGTGGTGAAGTAAAGGACGGACCTCCTCAGACGGCCCCTCAATCCCGCAAGGGGAGTGTCAAAACACAGACACTTGTTTTTGCACGATACTGAAAAGACTTAATCATTTTTGATTGGGTCTTTTTCTTTTTTGGACCAGAGGCCAGAATATCTATGAAGCGTTCGTTGCGTCGCACAGCGTGTACGCTTTGTAACTCTATTGAGCAGAAAAGACCTCACCCCTGACCCTCTCCATGAGGAGAGGGAGATCAAAGCACAGACACTTGCTTGTGCATCATTTCTTTTCCGTTTCAAACTTTCCTGCTATTTATAACGCCTCTTGCCTTTTCTTCAATCTTCACCCTGCTGCTATCATACAGCCTCTTGCCTTGTCATCCCGGAATTAGATTCATTTCTATCTTCCTTCTCCCTTTGGAGAAGGTGGCGAAGCCGGATGAGGCCGAGGGACCTTTGCACTGTAATTTGAAGTATAGTTGTAAGAATAGTGAATGATGGCTTTCTTTTCCTAAAGCACAATGCACAGATGCTTCCTGCGTCAGCAGGACAAAGCATGAGGCGGTATGATAGCAGGCAGCATGAAGGTTTAAAGAAAAGGCAAGGAGATTATGCTTGCCAACAGATTGAAAAAATTAAACCCGTTGGTGGCTGTCCATCGTGGACTGCCATTCAGGTTTAGGAAGATGGCATGGGCCTGTTATTTCTTCACCTTTACCCTCAGTAAATCTCTCATTTCGCCTTTCTGATCATCAGAAAAAGCAAGCTTCGGAATGAGGAAAAATGACGTGCTGTTGAAGTATAGATGAAAGAAGTAAGGCGTTTCCAGGTAGGTGCTCAACGATTGCCATTCCCAGGACCGGGAGCCTCTTTCGTTGCCAAGGCTAAAGCCAGTCTCCCCAAAATTCATGGTAAAATGATCTTTAAAGGTTGCTGCCCTGCGATACACCAGTCCTGGTAGAATAAACCAGAAAGTAATCATCAGCACCAACCATAGAAACGAAGAAACCAAAAAGGCAAAAGGCAGGATTTTTTTGAAATAGAATAGAGCAGCCGAAGCAATGGCAAATACATTCACCAAAATGATCATCAGTCTTATTTCCCGCTTGCTGATGAAATGGTATCGCAATGCCTGTATAACCTGTTTTTTGTCGTAGCTGAAGTGCACGGTCATTCGTATGAATTATATATTCTTTTCGGAAATCAGATAGTGCCGTAAAGATACTTGGATGCCGTTAACCAATAAAAAAACCGGTCAGTGTTACGACCGGTTTTAAAAAGTTGAATTAAGGGTTACTCACTTATTCATCATTTGTTTGGCTTCAATGCTCAGCGTGGCGTGTGGTACTGCACGTAAGCGGGCTTTGTCGATCAGCTTACCCGTTACACGGCAAATGCCATAAGTTTTGCTTTCAATCCGCATGATGGCCTTCTCTAAATGATCAATAAACTGGATCTGACGGCTGGCCATCTGGCTCAGTTGTTCTCTTTCCATGCTCATACTTCCGTCTTCCATGGTCATGTAACGGCCTTCGTCCAGGTCGCCACTCTCATCTTTACGGGTAATCAAGCCTTGTAAATAAGCCAGTTCCTTTTTTGCTACGTCTAATTTTCGGTTAATGAGGTCTCTGAATTCTGTTAACTCTGCATCACTGTATCGCATGGTAGGTCCGTTTTCTGCTTGTTTGGAGGAGTCTAATACTGACCGCATAAAGTCAGGCTCGTATTTAATTTTTTTGTCTGTGCTTGTTTTAGGGATGACCACTTTCGTTGGTTTCGGTGGTTCTTTTGCCGCCTGTTTGGCAGGTGGCAGCGGCCTTGTCTCCGTTTTTGTTACCTGTGGAGTTGGCGCAGACACTACCGGTTTTTTCACCGGTTCTGCACTGGTGGGAGCCGCTTTAGAGGCAACTGCTTTTGAAGGTGCCGGGGTAGCAGCAGCCTTCTTTACAGGTTGAGGCACTGCTTTTTTTGTAACCGGAACGGCTTTTGGCGCCGGTTTAGCCGGTGCTTTAGCTACAGCTTTTGTTGGAGCTTTAACCGGCTTGGCTGTCTTCGCTGCTGGCTTGGCCGGGGCTTTTGCTGAAACCTTTTTTGCTGGCATTTTAGCATTTGCCGCAGCAGGTTTCACATTTTTTTTAGGCGCCGGAGCAGCCTTTTTTGCTGCAGCAGGTTTGCCTTTAGCCTTTGCCACAGGCTTAGCAGGTGCTTTTTTAGCAGACTTGACTGCTTTTTTAGGTGCTACCTTCTTTGTTGCCATACGGTTGTTACCCTTTTTTTATAACGATGACTTTCAGCGGGTTATCGTTAACCTCAATCTCAACGCCATCTTCAATGGTTGACGTAATCTCCAGCTTGTCTGCCAGAATTTCCGCGCAAATATAGTCATTATACTTACCCAATGACTCGGCTATACCGTTAGCTGCTGCTACTTTCACCTCAATCCTGTCAGTTAGCGCAAAGCCACTATCCTTGCGAATCTTCTGGATCCGGTTCACAAATTCCCGGGCATTACCTTCCTGTTCCAATTCGGGGGTAACATTGATGTCCAAAGCAACCGTTAGTGAACCCTTGTTAGCGACTGACCATCCGGGAATATCCTCGCTGGTTATTTCTACTTCGCTTAAGGTTAATTCAACGAACTCATCGTTAAGGGTCAATGAATATCTGCCTTCTTTTTCAAATAGAGAAATTTCGTGCTGCGAAAAATTTTGAAGGGCTGTTGACACCGCTTTCATCTTTGGACCGAGCTTTTTTCCAAGCGCCTGGAAGTTCGGTTTGATCTTCTTTTTGATGAAGCCTTCCGTATCTGTCAGGTACTCCATCTGCTTGATATTCACCTCAGCTTCAATCAGGTCTTCCACTTTTCGAAGCTGTTGTTCCATGTGGGCATTGAACACAGGGATCATTGCTCTTGACAAGGGCTGGCGAACTTTGATATTGACTTTTTTGCGAATGGAAAGGATCAGGGAACAAACGTCCTGTGCAGTTGCCATCCGTTCTTCCAGTAACTGATCGATGATCTCCTGTTTGGCCGTCGGGAATAAAATATGGTGAACCGAAGCTTCTTTGTGTTTACCGGTTACCGCATTCAAGTTGATGAAAATCTCGTCGCTAAAGAAAGGCGAGATAGGCGCCATCAGGCGAACGACTGTTTCCAGACATTCATAAAGCGTTTGATAGGCGGCGATCTTATCTCCTTCGTATTCTCCTTTCCAGAACCGGCGGCGGCAAAGGCGTACATACCAGTTGCTCAACTGCTCGTCTACAAAATCTTCAATCAGGCGGCCGGCTACGGTTGGCTCGTATTCGTCCAGGGCTGCGGTTACCTTTTTAATTAAGGTTTGAAGGGCAGAGAGGATCCAGCGGTCAATTTCCGGTCTTTCCGTAACAGGTATGTATGCTTCTTTAAAGGTGAAGCCATCCACATTGGCATAAAGCGCAAAAAATTGGTAAGTGTTATAAAGTGTACCAAAGAATTTGCGCTGCACTTCCTTAATACCCTCCATGTCAAACTTCAGGTTGTCCCAGGGAGAAGCATTGGTGATGAGATACCACCTTGTAGCATCGGCACCAAAATCTTCAATGGTTTTGAAGGGATCGACCACGTTACCCAGGCGCTTGCTCATTTTGTTTCCGTTCTTATCCAGCACCAGGCCATTTGAGACGACCGTTTTGTAGGCAACAGAATCAAACAACATCACACCTAAAGCATGCAGCGTATAAAACCAGCCACGGGTCTGGTCAACACCTTCGGCAATAAAATTAGCAGGAAACGACTCTTTGAATTTTTCCGCATTTTCAAAGGGGTAATGCCATTGGGCATAAGGCATGGCGCCACTGTCAAACCAAACGTCAATCAGGTCTGGTTCGCGGCGCATGGGTTTGCCACTTTCTGAAACAAGGATCACTTCATCCACGTAAGGCTTGTGGAGATCCAGAATGCCATCGTGCAGGTAATGCGTATTCACGTCGCCACCCAAAACCTGGTTTGCTTTCCTTATTTCCGTATTTAGTTCTTCGATGGAGCCTATGCATTTTTCTTCCTTGCCGTCTTCTGTTCGCCAGATGGGCAGCGGTGTTCCCCAATAGCGGCTTCGGCTCAGGTTCCAGTCCACCATGTTTTCCAGCCAGTTGCCGAAGCGGCCAGTTCCGGTGCTTTCCGGTTTCCAGTTGATGGTTTTGTTCAGCTCCACCATCCGGTCTTTTACTGCCGTGGTTTTAATGAACCAGGCATCAAGTGGATAATAAACAACCGGCTTATCGGTGCGCCAGCAATGGGGGTAGCTGTGCTCGTATTTTTCTACCTTGAAAGCACGGTTTTCTTTTTTCAGCTTCACCGAGATGTCCACGTTCACATCAACATAGCCATCCTGCGTTTTATAATCTTTTATATAACGACCGGAAAATTCGCCAAGGCCATCTACAAACTTACCTTCCTTGTCAACCAGCGTCAAAATACCGATGTTGTATTTCTTACCTACGCGGAAGTCATCTGCACCAAAAGCCGGGGCTGTGTGAACGATACCAGTACCGTCTTCTGTAGTCACGAAATCTCCCAACAAAATCCGCCATGGCTTTGCATCCGGTGTAATGGCATGAACCGCTTCCAGTGAATTTGCTTCAGCAGGAATTAATTGCTCGTATTCCATTCCCTCCAACTCCTTGCCATTGAACCCTGCCAATATTTTCCAGGGAAGAATTTTTTCTTTTTCGTTATAGTTTTCAAAGTCACCGTTTTCCCCTTCAGGTTTAAAGTATTTGTGTACAAGTGCTTTGGCTAAAATAACGTTTTGCGGTTCGTGAGTGTAAGGGTTGAAGGTTTTTATAAGGACGTAATCAATATTGGCTCCAATGGTTAAG
>DASVSM010000701.1:0-2238 GCA_036388115.1 Flavisolibacter sp. | reverse complement strand
TACTAACAGCGATGCTGACATCCTTAATAACATTATTGTACATGAATCAGGAGGTTTGCAAGTTGGGCAGGCATACCTTTCTTACGAAGACGGACGGCTTGTTCCCAAGTCGAACCAGGTTGGGCTGGGCGAAACTGTTTTGCTGAACCTGGTTATTGACAAAGGATGGGAGATTAAGAATAACCAGGCTTCCATTGATGCAACGGAAATCATTGCAACGGCTGATGGACAGATCGTTTTAAATGCACGCAATCTTTTCAAAAGCAAACCAACCGTCAGCGAGAGTGACGCCAGCCGGATTTTCCTAAAAGCCACCATTACTAAAACAAGGGCCGATATCGATCACTTTGTTGTAAACTACCGGGTGTGGGATAAGTGGGGCGACGGAGAAGTAAAAGGCAGCTATAATCTGTATATCGATAAGGATAAGGAAAACCAATAAATAGTAAAGCCGACAGAGGACTTCACTTCATTATCTTTGTCAAAACCTCTAACATTATGATAAGGAAATTGCTTCTATGTGCCGTTATCTGGGCCGCTTGTTATACTACTAATGCCCAACAATTAAGAACACCAGCACCCTCTCCTACCCAAACCATCAAACAGGACTTCGGACTTTCGTCCATTGAATTAAGCTATTCGCGACCGGGAATGAAAGGCCGAAAAGTTTTTGGCGACCTGGTTCCCTTTGGCAAAGTATGGCGTACCGGTGCCAACAATGCTACTATCCTCACATTTGGCGAAGACGTGATAATTGGTGGCACAAAAATCCCGGCAGGCAAATACGGACTGCTTTCTATTCCGGATAAAGACAATTGGACATTGATCGTTACCAAACAAACCGATGTAACAAGCCCGGCTGCCTACAAACAGGATATGGATGTGGTACGTGTGAATGTGAAGCCTGTAGCCTCCGCAAACACCATGGAATCTTTTACCATGCAGTTTCAGAATGTAAAGGCATCAAGTGTTGATCTTAACATTGGCTGGGATAAAACTACCGTGAGCTTACCCATTAGTGCCGATATCGATTCCAAAGTGATGGCACAAATTAAAAACACAGTGGAGAAGGACAACCGTCCTTATTTCCAGGCGGCCATGTATTACCTGGAGAATGATAAAGATCTGAACCAGGCCCTTGTTTGGTTTGATAAGGCTTTGGAGCAAAATCAGAATGCCTTCTGGATACATCACCAAAAAGCAAATACACTGGCAAAACTTGGTAAAAAAGAAGACGCAAAAAAATCAGCCAGCCGTTCAATGGAGTTAGCCAAAGAGCAAAAGAATGATGATTACGTAAAGCTGAATGAAAAACTGCTGAGTACGTTGAATTAACCGATCTGCATTAATAATAAAAAAGGAGCATCATTGATGCTCCTTTTTTATTTGTATCTATTCTTCTACATATAGAATTAATTGATTGGCCAACTGTTCAATAGATGCTAAAGTAGGGTACAAATAATTGAACAAAAAAGTTTCCTGCCATTGCAAATCCAACGGCACTAATGTTTCGTACCTAAGTACAACTCACAATCATCAGCCAATTCACTTATCACAACAAAATCAATTTTCTCACTCTTAAACAGCATGTATGGAAATTTTAAAACGTACAGGAAAAGACGATCCCACGCTTCTTGATGAAATCAGACAAAAAGAACTTTCACGAAGAAATTTTCTTCGCTTCTCGGGCTTTGCTGGGGCTTCTGCCCTTTTAATAGGCAGCGCTGGAATGGCCGGATGTAACAGGGATGATGATGGCGCAACGGAAGGCGTTAATTTAGGCAGTGGCGACACGGGTGTGTTGAACTATGCCTATGCACTGGAACAACTGGAAGCTGCTTTTTATACGCAAGTGATGGCTTCACCCTATTCTGGCATGAGTGCCCTTGAGACAGAATACCTGAGAGATATCCGTGACCACGAGATTGCCCACCGCGAATTTTTTAAAGCCGCATTAGGCAGTAATGCTATCCAGGGTTTAGAGGTGAACTTCTCTTCTATCAATTTTGCCAGTCGCGACAGTGTATTAGGAACGGCCAAAGCATTTGAAGATTTAGGTGTGGCAGCCTACAATGGTGCTGGTAAATTATTAACCAGTGCAGACTTCCTGACGTTGGCCGGCAAAATAGTTTCTGTGGAAGCACGCCATGCAGCGCTGATAAGAGACCTGATCAGCAACGGCTCCTTTGCTGACCTTGCTTCACTAGCACCGCTTGGCGCTGATAATGGAAAAGCCCT
>DASVSM010000700.1:0-2610 GCA_036388115.1 Flavisolibacter sp. | reverse complement strand
CTTAACCCGTTGAGATCTTTTGCAATGCGGTTGTAATCCAGGATAGCCAGTTGATTGGCAGGAAAAATTGTTGTCAGAAAATAGTTCGCCTCGTCACTGTCACCTAATTCTTTACTCACCTTAGCGGCAGAAGCAGCGCGGTGATGCCCATCGGCGATGTACGTTGCCGGAATTTTTTCCTCAAACAAATTCGTAATGGCATCAATGGTGGCCATACCATCAACAACCCAAATGGCATGGGTTACTCCATCATCTGCCGTAAAATAGTAATCGGCATTGTTTCGTTTTTTCCAGTGCTCAAAAATGTCATGCAGTTCTTTGTTGTCTTTGCAGGCAAGAAACACATTACCTGTTTGTGCTCTTGTGGTGCGGATATGATTGATGCGATCCTGCTCTTTTTCCGGGCGGGTAAATTCATGCTTCTTTACAATATCATTGAAATAATCATCGATAGATGAAACACAAACCAGCCCGGTTTGCGTACGTCCTTTCCATGCAAGCTCATAAATGTAATAACAGGGCTTTTCGTCCTGGAAGAGAATTTTCCTTTCTATCAGCCGGTCCAGGTTCTCCTTTGCTTTTTGATAAACTGCGTCGGTGTGTATATCAATATCCGAGGGCAGATCGATCTCTGATTTGGTAACATGCAAAAAAGAAAGCAGGTTTCCTGCCGTTTCTTTTCTTGCTTCCTCTGAGCTTAATACATCGTACGGACGGGAAGCTACCTGCGCGGCATATTCGTTGTGTGGACGCAGCGCTCTGAAAGGTTTGATTTGGGCCATATTATTTAATTGCTTCTATCTTGGTAAAGTAAATATTAACGATAGTGTGGGTTTGAATCAGCTTATTCACTTCTTCCCAAACTACAGATATTCTATCAATGAAATCAGTAAGCTTCATATTGCCAAACTTCACATGAACCAGTTTTGGTGGCGCACCTGCAATGGCTTGTTTGAGAATAAAATCTTTGTCTTCTGTTACAATAATCCGGTTGTTCTCCTTTGCATAACGCCATATCCCTTCTTCATTCCATGATGGATTAATCTTCAAAACAAAAACGAAGTTTTCCAATTCCCGTACAGGGACGCGGAAAGGCAGATTGGCATCGATAAGGTATTTAGCCTTCATCAGATGGTTTGGTAAGAAATTTCTTTCCCTGAAATTTTTACGGCATATTGAAGACAGGCCGAAATATCTTCTTTATTTAGCAATGGGTATTGTTCAATGATTTCATCTGCTGTATTGCCTGCACTCAAAAATTCCAGCACTGTCTGAACTGAAATGCGAAGTCCCCGTATGCAAGGTTTACCATCCAATTGATCTGGCTGAATGGTGATCCGGCTTAAATAGCTTTCCATAGATCAAAAATATAATTACCCTTTTGTTTGTGCGAAGTGTTTCATCAGGTCTGTCATCGCCTTTACGCTTTCCAGCCGCAGGGCATTGTACATGGAGATGCGGAAACCGCCTGTTGTGCGGTGTCCCTTCACGCCAACCATTCCTTCTTTCTCACATAACGCTGAGAACTCTTTTTCCGCTTCTTCATTTTGCGCTACAAAACAGGCGTTCATTTTACTGCGGTCCTCTTTGGCAACGGTTCCCCGGAAAATGGGTAATGAATCAAGCGTATCATAGAAAAGAGCGGCCTTCTCGTTATTCAGTTTTTCAATGGCTGCCACACCACCGGTTTTCTTTAGCCAGCGCAAGGTGAGCATGCATACATAAATAGAAAAAACCGGAGGTGTATTGAGTAAAGATCCGTTCTCGATGTGGTTGCGGTAATCCATCATTGTTGGCAGTTGCCTTGAAACCTTGCCTAAACAACGCGGATTGACCACGACAATATTTACACCGGCCGCACCAATGTTTTTTTGGGCACCGGCATAGATCAGGTCAAACTTGTTGTAATCAACTTCGCGGCTCAGAATGTCGGAGCTCATATCGGCCACAAGCGGAACTTCCTGGTTGTAGAAAAGCGAGAGGTCCTGCCATTGGGTTCCATAAATAGTATTGTTTGACGTGAAATGCAGGTAAGAATGCTTCGCATCTACAGCAAATTGCTTGGGCAGGTAAGAATACATTTTATCCTTTGAGCTGCCGGCCACATCAACGCTTCCAAACAGCTTTGCTTCTTTGATTGCTTTTGCCCCCCAGATATCCGTATCAATATAAGCAGCGGACGCTTTTTCATCCAGCAAATTCATGGGCACCTGAAAAAACTGTGTGGAAGCGCCGCCGTGCAGAAACAAAACTTCATGTTCGCCGTCCAGCTGCATCAATTCTTTTAGCGAATGAACCGCTTCATCGATCACCGCCTGGAACGTTTTTGTGCGATGGCCAATCTCTAAAATGGAAAGCCCGCTATCGTTATAGTTTACAACTGCACGACTGGCTTCTTCAAAAACTTCTTTAGGAAGTATTGACGGCCCTGCACCGAAGTTGTGTTTTTTGATAAGATGATTAACGGCAGGTGTTGTATTTGTAGAAGAAGTTTGTATCACGATTATTAATTAAGCTGACAAAGTAACAAAATGTCGCTTATTCGTGCGGACGGGATTTGATGGACGTTGTTCGCCAGGCTTTGTTTAGCACTTCAAACTCTTTTAATTC
>DASVSM010000699.1:0-10703 GCA_036388115.1 Flavisolibacter sp. | reverse complement strand
ACTCAGCGAACCATGATTGGTGCCAATGCGCATCGCGGTGCCGTATTCCTTGCAGATTTTTACCAGCGGGGTAAAACGCTCATGAATGCGTTCAATCTCCTCTGCATAATCTGCATCAGTATATTCAATTAATTCAAATTTTTTCTTATCGACATAGTTGCCTGGATTCACCCTTACCTTTTCTACAATCCTTGCGGCAATTTCAGCAGCGTTGGGTGTAAAGTGAATATCTGCAACGAGCGGTGTGCGGTAACCTCGCTTGTGTAATTCGTTTTTTATATTCAGAAGATTCTCTGCTTCCTTTTTTGAAGGTGCTGTAATACGCACCAATTCTGCCCCGGCCTCAATACACCGAATGGATTGTTCAACCGTACCAATGGTATCCATCGTGTCCGTTGTAGTCATTGTTTGTACACGGATGGGATGGAGGTTGCCAAGCAGCAGATTGCCAATGCGAACTTCCTTTGTTGGCAGGCGCTGATAGGTTGTCAGGGAAGAGGTATAAAACTGGATTCCCTGTCCTTCGCCTGATGCGGAGAGACTCAGGTCAGAAAAACTTTCTTTTGTCGATGCAATCATTCTTTAAACTTAGGGAGCAAAAATAACTGAGATCGGCAAGCGGTTTTGTTATTTCATTGCAAAGGCGGCATTGGCCTAAAGTTCATGACGTATTAATTTATTAACGAATTAACCGGTCAACTGCTCTACCAGTCCCTGCCACCACCCTGCCCACGGTTTTGGCCCTGCTGCATTTTTTGCTGAAGCTCTTTTTCCTTTTCCTGAAGATCACGGAGCTTTTTGTCGGCCTGGTTTTCACTCATGCCCCCACCGCCGCCATTGTTTTGTTTGTTCTGCTGTGCCTGCTGTTGTTTCAGTTCGGAAAGTGCTTTTTGCAGGTTTTCCCTGGCTTCATTGTCGTTCGGGTTGATACGCAAAGCCGCTTTGTAGGCGTCGATGCTGGCTGGTAAATCTTTTTGCTTTGAATAACTCACGCCGGCGTTGTAATGCGCCGCCGCCTGCAGGTTTTTGTTTTCAGTGGTTATTGCATCGTATTCTTCAATGGCAGCTTTGTATTTTTTTTGCTGCATCAGTGCGTTGGCCAGGTTGTATCTCGCCTCCGCATTGCGAGGGTCAATTTCAACTGCTTTGCGGAACTGGTCTTCGGCCAATGCAAACTCCAGGCGCAGGTAATATTCGTTGCCTTTGCTTACATAAGTGTTAGCCCTTTGGGCAAGAGCCTGAAGCGATAGCAGTAAGAAGAAGATCATGATTTTTTTCATACGGTCACTTTTTTTCGGTCGGGCAGAAAGAGTTCAAAGAGCAGGAACAACAGCATGGGCAACAGGAGCCACCAATAAAAACTTTCATAGGTAAGGCCTGAGGTATCTACCAATGCTTTTTTCTCTACATTTTTGTATTGATCCAACAGGGTCGTCATAGCAGGTGCAACAGCGTTCAGTTGAATGTAAGCACCGTTTGTTGCTGCCGAAATTTGCTGCAGCAGGCCTTCGTTTAATTTTGAAACAACCACATTTCCTTCGTCATCTTTTTTTGGTGTACCCGTGGTTGTATCCATAATGGTAGCGCCGGCTACTGAGCCTAAGCCAACCGTGTTGATCATAACGCCCTTTTTAGCGAGGTCCTGCGCTGTTGTCACGGCATCTTCATCGTGGGTTTCGCCATCGGTAACAAGAATAATTGTTTTAAAACGCTGACTGCCTTCTTCAAAAGCTGCATTGCTTTGCAACAAGGCATCGGCAACAGAAGTGCCTTGTTCAGGCACGGTTCCGGGGTTAGCTGTGCTGATAAACAACTTTGCCGCTTCGTGGTCGGTACTGAGTGGCATTTGCGTGTAAGCATTACCGGCAAAAACAACAAAACCAACCCGGTCGTTTGGCATTTTATCAATGAGAGAAGTCAACAGTTTCTGCGCCTGTGTTAAACGGTTAGGGGAAACGTCGGTTGCCAGCATGCTGTTGCTGACATCTAGTGCAATCACTACGTCAATTCCTTTTCTGATTTCCGCGGAAGCATCATCGGGTTTGCGGGGATTGGCCAGCGCCAGGCATCCGAGTGTGAACGCAAAAAGAAAAAGGACAAACTTTATCTGTGCCTTAAAGTTTGAATGGCTTTTGGTGAGGGCAGCTACGAGCCGCTCGTCACCGATGCGTTTTGCCGTACGCTTTCGCCAGAGCAGATAAGCGCTGTAAAGAAGAAGCAGTAAGGGTACTAAAATCAGCAGCCAAAATGCTTCCGGATATTGATATTGGAAATTCATCGTTCGCATGCAGGCAAAGACTGTGCTAAGCCTTTGCAGCCAAAGTTAAGAGTTGTGAAAGAAACGTTTTGAAAGAGGGAGAAGAATGATGTCGTGTCTTAAATGCGTTAAACCCACCCCAGATAACTTTACTACAATTATATCTTAGGTCGCCCAGCCAGGGAGGGGATGTGATCTTAGGTCAATGTTCTCCTATAAACGGCCATCCCTACTTGGAGAGGCGAGGTTAGCGAATGATTTTACTATAAACCTTTGGGGTGGGTTTACGCAGAAAGAAGATGAAAATAAAACTGCATTTAAGTTCACCTGTTGAATAGAATTACAAGGCGTACAAGAGTGCGACGCAAGCGAAGCTCAATAGCTGCACTAGCCTCTGGTCCAAAAAAATTCGCACAGAGCCAAAGAGGAAAGGAGAAGGAAAAGACTTGTTGAATAGCACGACAACCACAAACCACTAACTACAAATCGCAAACCCTCTTATCGTTGTCCTTTAAAAAAATTTAATTGCGTCAGAATGTTTCGCAGCACGGTCATACGGGCCTCTATCAGGTTCACGGATTTGTCTTTTGTTTCCATGTTCAGCACAAAAAAATAGGGATGGCGGTTTTCTTCAATCCATCCCACCACCCAGGTGATTGGCGTACCATCTTCTTTTTGTGCAAGCCCGGTTTTGTAATGCAGGGCATGCGTTGGCTTGTCTTCAAACAACATTGCATTTTTCACCATCTGCTGGTAATTATTGAAGAAAGGAAGCTGGTTAAAGTACAAACGTTTGACAACACCCAATTCTTCGTCGGGAGTAATTTTTAAACTGTTGTCGAGCCAGAAAGTATCGATTCTTGTCCTGATCTTTTTTGTTCCGTAAGCCAGCGAATCAAGCCAGTGCTGCATCGTGTCTTTACCGATCCTGCGGGCCACTTCCTGGTAATAGGGAACGGCAGATGCACGGAAGGCCCGGTACATGCTCAGGTCCTGGTTCCATTCCGGCACGCTTCGTTGCACGCCATCCCATTTAATAACCATGCTGTCGTTGGTGATAATGCCTGTTTGCAGGCCAATCAGCGAATTGATAATCTTGAATGTGGAAGCCGGTAAAAAAGCACTGTCGCGGTAACGGGCTAGGTTATAGATAGTGAACTGTCCGTTGCCATTGTTAAACAAAGCAAAGCAGCCTTCTGATTTTTGCTCATCAAAGTATTTTTTAAGAGAGTTATCAACGGTGACGTTGTTTGGTGAACAACCGGCGAGAAAAACAATTGTTATGATGAAGGAGAAAAAACGCATGGGGTTTGAAAAATTTGCGGCAAAGGTAACCGCGGATAAGTAGGATTGAAAAAGGATGAAAAGGATTTTTTGGTTGCACAAATGAGCTGGTTCATGGCCCATTAACCTGCAATTAAAAATAGTAATGACTTTGCTTGTCAGGCTGACGCAGAAAGTAGCTTTTCTGGCTGGTGTTGCTTCTTAATTCGTTTTCCCTTTCCACTTTTTTTCTTGACAAAAAAAGTGGAGCCCAAAATTCAAGGACAGCGCAATCGCTCCGCGTGCCCGTCCAGGCCAGCGCACAAGGGTCAGCATTACTGGTTGATGCCATTTATTTTGTACGCAGTTCTTCTCAATAACTACTTTTCTCACTACAGTATTTATTAGTGTGTAGTTTTTTCCTGATGCAGATGTTGCAAGGGCCTGCAGGCGCACTATTCCGTTTACCCCTCTTTATAGTAAACTGATTCATTAAACCAACACAGAATAAGGCGCTGAACCTTCAAAATAGCGACAAATAATTGTGCTTAGGAAATGATTGAAAAGAGAAGTGAGTATTTGCGTAAGCAAGGGTCTGTGCAGTGGAAGCCCTCTCCGAGCGGAGAGGGTCAGGGGTGAGGCCCCTATTTCTTCCTTCTCATCACCGCACGCTGGTAACTTTTCGTTCCATAACTATCCACTTTCGGACTGTCATCTGTGCCTTCTCCCGTGGTACCTACCGGCTTTGCCGTAAGGCCGTAAAATTCAGCAATGAGATTGTTTCCTTCCCGCCAGTAACTATCCACGATGGTGGTTGATTGCACGGTAAATGCAGACGTAAAACGATTGCCGATAAAATACTGATCGAGAATGATGCCATTGCGTTCATCAATCTGCCAATGACCCTTTACAGTATCAACAGGCTTTAAGAGATAGGGACGGTTATCCTGCCCTTTATCTCCGTAAATAATTTGCCACGTATAAGTTTTGGCTGAATCAGTTGGCTGGATGATCAATTGCATCTTTACCTTTTGCGGGGTAGCCTTGCCTGCCTGGTACCAATGCAACGTTCCCTCCCAATGACCGATAAAAGATTTGGGAAACGAGGTCTGCGAAAAAGAAAAGAAGAAGGAAAGGAAAAAGCAGCATGCCAAGACGGATCTTTTCATGCTGCTAATCTAAGGATATTTAGATGGTAACACCATTGGAAAGACGGGTGTGCCTGACGCCCTGGCAATCGCGTTGCGAGGCGCAGGAAGAAAGAACAAAAGCCAATAAAGTAATAATGCCTAGTGAAATAACAGTCCGTTTCATGCGTACGTTTTTAATGTGAACTAATCAGTAAAAGAAAACGTGTAGAAACGGATCGATAGAAGTGTATGAGTTATGAAATATGTTGTACTGCTGCGAATATAGAAGGGACTTTCCACCTTCGCAATAGGAAATTTACGATTTTGAAAAGTTTGCGTAAAACCACTTCATAATAAAAAACCTGCTTAAAGCGGGTCTTACTTTATTTGATCACACCAAGTTCTCTCCCAATTTTGGTGAACGCTTCAATAGCCTTGTCAAGATGATGCTGGTCGTGTGCGGCGCTGATCTGTACCCGTATTCTCGCCTGCCCTTTTGGAACTACCGGATAAAAGAAACCGATCACATAGATCCCTTCATGCAATAAAGCATCCGCAAATTTTGCGGCCATCACGGAGTCGTATAACATGATCGGCACGATGGGATGCACACCGGGTTTAATCTCAAAGCCGGCTTCGGTCATTTTTGTGCGGAAGTACTTTGTGTTATTCTCCAGTTTATCCCGCAGTTCTGTGGTTTCACTCAACAAATTCAGCACAGCAATGGAAGCACCGGTAATGGACGGCGCCAGGGTATTGGAGAATAAATAAGGCCTGCTTCGCTGGCGAAGGACCTCAATGATCTCTCTTCGTCCGCTGGTGAAGCCTCCGCTGGCACCACCCAGGGCTTTGCCTAAGGTTCCTGTAATAATATCAATGCGTCCCATCACACCGCAATGTTCGTGGGTTCCTCTTCCTGTTTTACCCATAAAGCCGGAAGCATGACTTTCATCCACCATCACTATCGCATCATACTGATCGGCGAGGTCGCAGATCTTGTCCAACTGTGCAATCGTTCCATCCATGCTGAACACACCATCCGTTACAATAACACGGCTGCGCAGGTGAGCACTTTCTTTCAGCTTTGCTTCCAGGTCCTGCATGTTGTTGTGCTCATAACGGTAGCGTTGCGCTTTACACAAGCGAACACCGTCGATGATAGAAGCATGGTTCAACGCATCGGAGATGATAGCATCCTGTTCATTGAACAGCGGTTCAAACACGCCACCGTTGGCATCAAAGGCTGCCACATACAAGATGGTGTCTTCTGTTCCTAAAAACTCCGCCAGTTTTCCTTCCAGTTCTTTGTGAATGTCCTGCGTTCCACAGATGAAACGTACGGAGCTCATGCCATAGCCGTGACTGTCGATGTATTTGTGTGCGGCCTCAATAGTTTTTTCATGCGAAGAAAGCCCGAGGTAATTGTTGGCACAAAAGTTCAGGACTTTATTCCCGTTTACTACAATTTCGGCCCCTTGCGGAGAAGCGATGATGCGTTCATTTTTATATAATCCCGATTCCTTTATTTCTTTTATCTCGCCGCTAATGCGGCTCACAAATTTTTCATTCATACAAGCGCAGTTTAAAGCGGCAAAGATAACCGCTGGTGAACAGGATTAAAAAACGATTAGCGTGATGCAGCAACCGGCAGAAATACTTTTCATTGGAAGGCAAGTTCCCGCATCTTTGCAGCCCATTTTGAAAGCATGAACTTAGCGAATACACCGTTGCAAAAACTCATTATCCACTATACCGGAAACAAGAATAACGCCGACCCCATTCATCTTTCGCAAAATGCTTTGGAGGTAGATGATGAAACAAGCGAAGTGTTGGGTGATAGCTTTTTAAGCCGCTTCAAGAATAACCATGAATATTACAGCTTCAGCCACCCTTCTTCGCTGCAGTACAATGAAGTGTATAACTATTGCCTGAACGTCTTTAACGATGCGGAAGCTTTTGAAGAAGCGTCGAAATCCATTGCTACGCATCTTTACAATCAATCCTTGCATCCAAAAGTAAAGGGCGGCGAATTATACATTGTTTACTTTGATGCGGTGCCTGTGGAAAGCCGCATGTGCAAGGCAATTGGGTTGTTTAAAACGGAGAACAAGTCCTTCTTCTTAGATACGGCACAAAAGAAAAATGGCATTGAACTGAATTTGAAAGAAGGCGTTGAGATTACAAAGATTGACAAAGGCTGTTCAATCATTAATCAAAAGGAAGAAGAAGGTTTTGATGTGCTGATTTTTGATAACCAAAACCGCGGTGAAGAAGCGCAATACTGGAAAGAAAAGTTCCTGGCCCTTTCACCACAGAAAAACGAATTTCATAACACACAGCACTTTCTCAATCTTACCAAACAATTTATCACCGGGCCTTTAGAAACAGAACATCATATTTCCAAAAACGAACAGGTAGAGCTTCTTCACAAATCAATCGATTATTTTAAAAGCAATGAGAGCTTTGACATTGAAGATTTCCAGGCCAAAGTGTTTATGCAGGATGAGCGGATTGATGCCTTCCGGAATTTTGGTTCTCACTACATCCAGAACAACGACTTTGACCTGGCGGCGCAGTTTGACATTTCACCTGAAGCCGTAAAAAAACAAAGCCGCATTTTTAAAAGCGTCATCAAGCTGGATAAGAACTTTCATATTTATGTGCATGGACGAACGGACCTAATGGAAAAAGGTGTTGATCTTGATGGAAGGAAATATTACAAAATCTATTACCAGGATGAGGGCTAAAATTGAAGTTTAGCCACTGAAATCCTTCACCATTTTTTAAACTAGCTGTAACATTTCGCCAACTACCTTCGTCTCACCAATAAACCAAAAGCCATGAGAAAGGCTACTTCTACCAACCGCCCGTTACTTATACTTACACTGGTCTTCCTGTTGATTGCAGGATTTTCCTTCGCTGCTTTTCATAAAACGGAAGAGCTCTGCAACGAAGAGCAAAACTGCACGCAATCTGCGCCTGCAAAACGCGGAGGCGAAATGCTTTGGGATGGCTTCTCCCGTCGGTTTGTTTCATTCACTACTATCAAATAAAATTTACTTTTTCCTGTAACTTTCCTCTTTCTGCTTCGTTACACCACTGTAACTGGCACTTGCCAACTGTATTATGACTGAAAGAGAGTACAATGACTGTGTAAACCTGTATGCCGATGGTGTGTACCGGTTTATTGTGAAAAATCTCCGCCACGAGGAAGATGCCCGTGACGTGGTGCAAACTGCATTTGAAAAATTATGGCGGGCCCGGGAGGAGGTAGACAACGAAAAATGTAAGTCCTATCTTTTCACTGTAGCTTATAATGGAATGATTGACCATCTCCGGAAGGTGAAGCGGGTGTATTTGAAAGAGGAATTTAAAGAAGATGCCAAAGTACAGACCCGCCAGATCAATAATACCAAAGAGATCCTGCAAATGGCCCTGACACGCCTCAGCGAAACGCAACGTTCACTGGTGTTATTAAAGGACTACGAAGGTTACAGTTATGAAGAGATCGGGAAGATCATGAACCTGAGCGAAAGCCAGGTAAAAGTGTATCTGCACCGTGCCCGTTTGCAATTGAAAGAATATTTAGTAAAAGTGGAAAATGTCATTTAAGCAAAACAGTATGATCAACCCTGGCAATTACGAAGAGTATTTTATCCTGTACATGGATAATGAACTGTCGGCCGAACAAAAGCTGATGGTTGAGGCCTTCATTGCCCGGCACCCAGCCCTTGCCGAAGAGTTGGATGTTTTGATGAATACAAAGCTTTCACCTGATGAGGTAAATTTTGCAGGAAAAGAAGAATTATTTTCCTCTTCAATGAAAGTGGCTACGGTTGACGAAGCGCTTTTGCTTTACATAGACAATGAACTGCCTGCTTCAGAAAAAAAAGGGATAGAAGAAAAGATCACATCGGATAAAGATTATGCCTTGCAACATGCTGTGCTGATGCAAACGAAGCTGGATGCAAGTGAAAGGATTTCCCACCCGAATAAAAAAGAATTATACCGTTACACAGAAAGAGTCATCATTTTTAAAGGCTGGATGCGCATGGCTGCAGCACTTATTCTTTTGTTGTTCGGTTCATTGTTTTTCCTTTTGAATAAAACTGATAAACCAGTTACGGATGTTGTTATTGATAATCGGCCAAAAAAACAGCTTCCGGTTAGTAAGCAAGAATCTTCTCCGGTAAAAAATGTAACACCGCCAACCAACGGCATAAGAGAAGAAACCGTTCTAACGAAATTTCCAGTTAACAAGCTTCAACAAAATAGGGTAAAAGCAGTTGCCTCTTCTTTGAAGGATGAGAAGCAGATAATAGCATCTGATGTTGTTTCAAATAAGAATGAACCCGCGCAGAAACAAAGAGAAGTAACCAGGTTTGATGTCAACCGGTTTACCAAAGACAATAAAATAGATGATGCAACCTTCGTTAACACTAATATCACATATTCCTCTGTAACATCTGCTTTGCCGGATCGTACAACAAAGGAAGACGCACAGGAACCTGCAGATCCAAGTGGTGACTTCAAAAACATAAAAAAATCATCGGCCAAAGGCCTCTTCCGGAAAGTCACCCGGTTCATTGGACGCAACACGGGTATCGGTACTGCCGACATAGGTGAAGAAGTGCTGATTGGCGCGGTGGCCTTGAAACTTAAATAATCAACCAAAAAGATTTTTGTTATGAAAACAGTTGTACTAGCAGCCCTTTTAATGGGCCTGTCCCTGACCTCTATTGCCCAGACAGATAGCACCGTCACAAAGTCAGACACCATACGGGTTGGTGGAATGATCATTGTAAAAAAGCCCGGAAAGAACGGCGGCGAAAGCAGAGAAGTGATCATCTCCAATCGCAGACGAAACAAATTAACGAACGTCAGCACCAACTGGTGGATCGTTGACCTGGGCTTTGCTAACTTTAAAGACGAGACTAATTATGCAGCAGCACAGCAAAGTGGCTTTGTAACCTCGGGCATCACTGGTAAAGACAACCTGAAGCTGCGCACCGGCAAATCTGTCAACGTAAACATCTGGGTGTTTATGCAGAAGCTGAAGCTGGCAAAGCATGTGGTAAATCTGAAATATGGTTTGGGTGTTGAGCTGAATAACTACCGCTTTGCTGATGAACGTGTACGCTTCACAAAGAATCCAACAACTATCGGCCTCGATCCTGCACTAGCCAATGCAGATAAGAACAAACTTGCTGCAGATTATGTTACGGTTCCGGTTATGCTCAACTTCAACTTTACTCCCGGACGTTACAGGGGCTTTGGCCTGAGTGCTGGTGTAAGTGCCGGCTATTTATACAGTGCCCGCCAGAAAATTAAGATGGACGGCGACAAGGACAAGTTGAAAGATGATTTCAACCTGGAAAAATGGAAGCTTTCCTATATTGCTGAACTGAGCCTGGGCCCCGTCAGACTATACGGCTCTATGGCCATGAAGAACATGTGGGAAAAAGGATTAGATCAAACACCGTATAACATCGGTATCCGCTTAAGTCATTTTTAATGCTTGCCTCCATAAGAAAAACCCGTTCACTGATGGAGCGGGTTTTTTCGTTTAAAAGCAATTGACCCTCAGCCGGTTTTTCATGGCCGTTCTTTTAAGCAAGTAAACTACCGTTTCAATACCTGCATTCTTCCGTAGATAAAGTCCTACGTAGCCCTAACTATTGATATTGGTTACAAGTACGCAATTTTTAAAATCTTCAGCTAGCTTTTTTCTCCTTTCGCCGAATGTTGCTTAGACTTGTGAAAGAATGGCGCTGTTTTTCGTAAGGAAATGCGATTTTTCACATTCACCGAAACAGGCTTGGCGCAAGGGTTTGAGAACATTCGTTAAAACTTGTTCACCTCGAAAATAAATCCGTGACTCCTGCCGTTTCAATGCTGATAACCTATAAAGACTTACTGAAGAATGAAAACCACCATCCTCTTAACAACAACTTGCCTCTTTGCTGCCGGAGGTATGATGTTTAACAAACCACTGTCTGCAGAAAAAGAAGTAAAGACTGCCACTGTCGTCGTCTCCAGAACAGCCTCAGGCA
>DASVSM010000698.1:0-2117 GCA_036388115.1 Flavisolibacter sp. | reverse complement strand
TCTGCCTCGCCGTCATTAAACGCGGCTGCCATTGGCGCATGTAAGGAAGCAATGTTATAATTGGAATGCAGGTGCGAATGCAACACGGTAATATCACTGTAGCCAATGATCCATTTTGGATTCTTCTTAAATTTCTTAAAGCTTAGATCGTCAATAATCCGGCTCATACCGTAACCGCCGCGGGCACAAAGAATAGCAGCTACTTTCTTATCGTCCATCATCTGCTGCAGGTCATTCAGGCGTTCTTCGTCGGTACCTGAAAAATAATTGCCGGAATTGCTGTGCGTAGTGGCGCCCATCACCACGTTGTAACCCCAGTGATCAAGTGTTTCGATGCAAGCCTGCATTTTTTCAATGGCCATATATCCTGCGGGAGCAACAATACCGATCGTGTCGCCTTTTTTTAAGTAGGGTGGAATTTTCATACTGTGTAATTGCTGCACAAAATAGCGTTTGTGGAGCCAATTCAAAAGCAGTACAAAGGTTTGCGGTATTTTTGACCGCCAATTGATGCGCAGATTAGCTTGAAAATGTGCAGATGGATTAAAAGTTAATCTTGGATAGTGGCTTTACAATTTTTAAATCAAGGAAAGAATGACGCCAAAACGATATTTGATTACAGCAGCGCTCCCTTACGCTAATGGACTGAAACATATTGGTCACCTGGCCGGGGCCTACCTTCCGGCAGATATTTATGTACGTTATCTGAAAGCGCAAAAACGGGATGTGGTGTTTGTATGTGGCAGCGATGAACACGGAACGGCGATTCCCATCCAGGCAATGAAGGAAGGCACCACTTCGCAGGCAATCATCGACAAGTACCATGTCATCATGAAGCAAAATTTTGATGACCTGTCGATAGCCTTTGATGTGTACGACCGCACTTCCAATCCCGTTCACCACGAAACAGCGCAGGAGTTTTTTACCTATCTCAATGATCGGGGCGATCTTGAAATAAAAGAAAGTGAACAATATTTTGATGAACAGGCGCAAACTTTTTTGGCGGACCGCTATATCAAAGGCACTTGTCCCAATTGCGGTTTTGAAGGAGCTTACGGCGATCAATGCGAAAGATGCGGCACATCACTGAGCCCCGATGAGTTGATTAACCCTGTGAGTACCTTGAGTGGAAGTTCACCGATAAAGAAAGCAACAAAGCACTGGTACCTGCCATTAAACAAGCACGAGGATTGGCTGCGTAACTGGATACTGAACCAGCACCAGAATGACTGGAAAGGAAATGTTTTAGGTCAGTGCAAAAGCTGGATTGATGCGGGATTGCAGCCACGGGCAGTAACAAGAGATTTGGATTGGGGTGTCAAGGTCCCGCTGGAAGATGCGACCGGAAAAGTTTTATACGTTTGGTTTGATGCCCCCATTGGTTACATCTCCGCCACCAAGCAGTGGGCCTTAAATACAGGTAACGACTGGAAGCCTTACTGGCTTGATAAAGAGACGAAGCTTGTCCATTTCATTGGGAAAGACAACATTGTTTTCCACTGCATCATCTTCCCGGTTATGTTGCATTTGCACGGCTATATTGTGCCTGAAAATGTTCCGGCCAACGAGTTCATGAACCTGGAAGGGGATAAGATGAGCACCAGCCGTGGCTGGAAGCTGGAAATGCAGGATTACATTGATGATTTTATTAAAAAGGAAAATGGCGGTCCGCAAATGGCAGATGCCTTACGGTATTACCTGACCACCATCTTGCCCGAAACAAAAGACAGCGAGTTTACCTGGAAAGGTTTCCAGGATGCTGTGAACAGCGAGTTGGTTGCCATTTTTGCCAATTACTTCAACCGCACGTTTGTGCTCATGCACAAACTAACCGGCGGCAAGGTGCCGAAGTTTCATAATGACATTGCCGATGCAAAGGATAAAGAACTGATAGAAGAAATAAAGGGCAGTAAAACGCGGATTGAAGGCTTGCTGGAGGAATACAAGTTCAGAGATGCTTTGTTTGAAGTGGTTGATCTTGCCCGCAAAGGCAATAAGTACATGCAGGAGAAAGAGCCCTGGATCAAAGCAAGACAAACGAGCGGCGAAGGGGTAGTAGTAGAAGAAGCACAAAAGCAGATCGATAACTGTCTTCACCTGTGTTTACAGCTTTGCGC